>CACWYF010000244.1 GCA_902765035.1 uncultured Eubacteriales bacterium | reverse complement strand
TCACTTCGTAAGGTACGCAGATGACTGCATCATCGCAGTAGGCAGCAGCGCTGCCGCGAACAGAGTAATGCACACAATAACGAAGTGGATAGAGAAGAAGCTCGGACTGAAGGTCAATATGACCAAGACGAAAGTCACAAAACCGAGCAATCTCAAATACCTCGGATTCGGATTCTGGAAAGACAGCGAGGGATGGAAGGCAAGACCTCACCAGGACTCAGTTGCAAGATTCAAGCGCAAACTCAAGAACCTCACTAACAGAAGCTGGTCAATCAGTATGGATGACAGGATAGAGAAACTCAACCAGGTCATCCGCGGATGGATTAACTACTACAGGATGGGGAGCATGAAGAAAGCACTCATAAGAATCGACGAGCATCTGAGAACACGCATGAGGATCGTCATATGGAAGCAATGGAAGAAGAGCGAGAAGCGATTTTGGGGATTGCGTAAACTCGGAGCACCCGAGTGGATGGCAAAACAGTCCGTAGGACCACTACCAAGCAGTAGTCAAAACCTCAGGACTGCACTTCATCAGCAAAGAAATCCTCGCAAGGCGAGGACTTCTCAGCTGTGTAGATTACTACTTATTGGGTTGAACCGCCGTATGCCGAACGGCATGTACGGTGGTGTGAGAGGGGCTACAAGTTAGCCCCTACTCGATTATCAAGTCTGCTGTTCCTTCGTGTCGCAAAAAGAGTTATAATGACGAAAACGATTTAGAGAAATCAACGATAATGATATACATAACTGTGGGGGCTAAAAATGTACTATATTGACGAAACAAATGCTAAAAAGCATGTATATCCTACATACGGCAGGCAGTTTGACTCATACAGGTGGTATAAGCCGATCTTCACAGGGGCACTGTTTGCGGCTATATATATGGGGTTAACTCTGGCCGGGATCATGGCTCTCACCACAGTGGCCGGAGCTGTTACAGGAGACACTACCGGAACGGATACTTTTAATAAAATGATGGAGATCGTTTCGGGCGGATATGACACTATGGACATGTCTGATCCGTTTCAGTCCGTGCTCCAGCTGGGAAGCCTTGCCATAGCAATACCTTCGCTCTGGCTGGCAACACTTATAGTCAGAGACCGTCCGATGTCATCTTATTCATCCTCAAGAGGAGGATGGAGCCATAAGGTGTTCTGGAAATGCGTGCCTGTAGCATTCATCATCAACGGGCTGCCTATAATCATCAACGACGTCATCATAGAGAAGGGCTATCAGGATTTCACGGTCAAGTTCACTGTCCTGAGCTTCATTCTGCTTACTATACTCGGACCTCTGCAGTGTATAGCTGAGGAGTACATGTTCAGAGGTTTTGTAATGCAGACATTCGGATCCTGGTTCAGGATCCCTGTGATCGCGGTCATTCTGCAGGCGCTCATCTTTGCCGCAGGGCATCCCTACAACAGGATCGGTCAGATCGCTGTAGCTGCAAGCGGAGCAGCCTTCGCACTGTCTGCGTGGTTCGGCAGGGGACTTGAGGTATCCTCAGCTCTCCACGTAGTGAACAACATGACTATCTTCTATCTGCAGGGACTCGGTATGACAACCGTGTCATCAGATACCAGTGTCTCAGGTATGCTGATCGACATAGGCATAGCTGTCGTATATGTCGCTGTTATCTTCTTGCTGAGCAAGAAGACAAAATGGTTCGATAAAGTTACAAAAGATGATGCTGCCAGAGTGAATGCAAGAATAGCTGCGAAAAAGGCGAAGAAGGCGGCAAAAAAAGCAGCCAGAGCTGCTAAAAAAGCCGGAACTGCTGTGTTTGAAGTTGTCGGCGATGCAGGCTCAGCTGCTGCTGATGCTGATGCTGTTTCGGATAGAGTGGCAAACATCACTGAGGCTTCGCCACAGGCATCATATGATACAGCTGCAGCCGGGGATGCTCCTGAGTTCGATTACACCCGCAGTACGGAAGGACGTTCTGCTGAAGGCGGCAAACACTTCAAGCATTAAGTGCATATTGGCTTAGTATAATAAAAAAGAGCTTTCAGCCTGCACTGCGAATATTCCGCAGGAATCGCCGCTGAGATATGCAGCGATACCGAGGACGTGAGCAGGGTAAGCTGAAAGCTCCTTTTTATTAGTCTATAAATGCTTTGATCGCATCCCGTATATTGGATGCTCCGATTATGCGGATGCCTTTGCTTCTGTCAGAACCCGGAGGAGTGACGGTAACAGTCCTTCCTGAATCAGACACATTCACTTTGCCTGATTCTGCTGACTGGCGGGCATTTCTGTCAGGGAGAATCACTGCTTCGTAACCGAGGCGGACCGCTTCCTGAACTATCTTCTCGGTGTTAGGTATGGACCTGAGATGGCCGGTAAGACCGACTTCTCCGACAGCAACGATGCGCCTGGAAGATGTTTTTCCCTTGAAGGAACTGTATATAGCCAGAGCGACAGCAAGGTCTGTTGCGGTGCTGCCTGTATTCATGCCTCCGACTACATTTACATATACGTCATAATTAAGCAGGTTCAGGCCTGCTTTTTTTTCGAGAACAGCAAGGATCATGCTGAGTCTGTTGTAGTTGATCCCAACGGCTGTTCTGCGGGCAAAACCCACATTGGCCTGTGTCACCAGGGCCTGTATCTCGAAGAAGACCGGGCGGCTTCCTTCATATACGGCGGAGATGACAGAGCCTTCTTCACAGCTGTCGTTCTCTATAAGGCTGCCGCTGAGGTCGGATACTTCGATCATGCCTTCCGATGTCATTCTGAATGCACCGATCTCATCGGTGGTGCCGAATCTGTTCTTGAAGGAACGCAGTATCCTCAGATCCCTGTCGCGCTCCCCGGCAAAGCTTAGGACGCAGTCGACCATGTGCTCGATCGTCTTAGGGCCTGCGAGCTCGCCTGATTTTGTAACGTGCGCAACGATGAAGACGGGCACATTATTGGTCTTGGCGAACTTGATAAGCAGGTTGGAGCAGGCTCTTATCTGCGTGACGCTGCCTGCGACTGAATCGACTTCGGATGAGTACATTGTCTGGATCGAGTCGATTATGAGAAAGCATGGCTTCATGTCTTCACATACTGCCAGGATGTTCTCGATGCTTGTCTCCGGGTAGATGTACAGGTTATCGCTGACGCTGCCCGTACATACGCGATCGGCTCTCAGCTTGACCTGTTCCTCGGATTCCTCTCCGCTGACATACAGAACTGTTCCGTATGAGGAGGCGATGCTGT
>CACWYF010000243.1 GCA_902765035.1 uncultured Eubacteriales bacterium | reverse complement strand
ACGGGTGTATCGAGCATGACGCGCACGCCGTTGGCCGCGGCGTTCTCGGCGAGCGCGACGACGACCTCGTAGGTGTTGACGCGTCCCTGGCTGGGCATCCACAGGCCCATGACCGGCTTGTGGCCGTACTCGGCGAGGGTGTGCTCGATCTCGAGGCACTGCTTGCCATCGATGAGGCGCGGGCGCCAGTCGCCGTTGCGCACGGCGGTCTTGAACTCGTCTGCCAGCTCGTCGATGTCCTCGGGATCCTCCACGTAGAGCAGGTCGCCGCAGCGATCCTGTCTGCAGTTTCCTTCCCGGCAAGGATTTCTGTAATGCACAGGGCAAAGTCCATCGTCGCCCCGAGTCCCTGCCCGGTTATAATGTTCCCGTCTACAGTCACGCTCTCGTGTGTAAGTGTGACAAGCGGTGATATATCGGCATCACCGTTGCTGATGCTGGATCCTGCCTGCACCTTTTCAGCAAAGTCAGGATGGCATGTCGCCTTCCTTCCGTCAAGAATTCCGGTGCCTGACAGCACACTTGGTGCTGCGCATATTGCCGCCACATATCTGCTGCTGTCACCGGCAAATCTGACGCATTGACCTGTTACCAGCTCCGAAGCAGCCAGGTTCTCTGTCCCGACTCTTCCGCCCGGAAGGATCAGGATGTCTGCCTTTTCATAGTCAGCATCATTTGCAAGCACATCCGCTTCTATCCTGACCTGATGAGATGCCGTAACCGTCCTGTCATCCATCACGGATGCAGTTATGACCCTGATCCCCGCTCTTCTGAGGATATCCACGGTAAGAAGACATTCGCACATCTCCATGCCGTCAGCCATGAATACTATCGCAGTCTTTTCTCTCTTGTCCATAGTTCAGTACCGCTCCGATTTTCTGAGACATCTGCCGGAAGTCATCAATACCAGTTATGTGACCTGAAGTGAGCCCATGCATTTGAAGGCGATCCGTATCTTCCGGCAATGTAGTTGAGGCCCCATCTGATCTGCGTCTTGCCATTGGTGTAGTAGTCGCTTCCGTATGCGGCCATCTTGCTCGCAGGAAGAGCCTGAGGTATGCCATGTGCGCCTGAGCTGCCGTTATGTGCAGCAGGATTCCAGCCTGATTCCCTGTTCCACAGACTGATCAGAGGGAGGATCTCAGAATCCGCCCAGCCGAACTCAGACATGAGTGACAGAGCATATCTCTGGTAATCACCCTTGGCTCCTGTAGCTGTGACCAGCGGCTGCTCGTCAGTCAGATAATCATTGTATACGTAATACTCCTCATCATCTATGACTATCTGGCTCCACTTATTGTATGTTATGCCGATACGGTTGACACCCTGATACTTGTCAAGAGTACCTGCAGGTTTATACTCAGTCCCCGGGCCTGTACGGAAATAAACTCCCTGAGTTGCCCACACACTCTCATCAACTTTTGTCTTGATCGATTCCTCAGCTACTTTGATAGACTGGCCGGCCATTGTTGCGAAGTTCTGAGTATTATATTCCGTAAAACTCGTAATGACAGCCTCCTGTCTCATAGTAATGAGCCTGTTCCAGCAGGTCACGAAAAGGATGCAGCAAAGGACTGCTGCAATTATCATTTCGATAGCAACAATGTTCTTAAGTACAGCCCTGGACAGACCTCTTTTAATTTCCGGTCTGAAGTGTTTGCTGTTGTAGTTCTTGACCGCTACATTTCCCTGTAATACTGCTTCCATCAGTCTATACCCTGTATTTCCGTCCTGTTTTCAGCCTATAACAAAAATGTAAAGTAGCCTTTACATCTAAAAATTTATTGTAAACGCATTACGTATTATAGCAAAAAAGACCCCTGGATTTCAATATTCAGGGCTATGACTTCACCGTATTTTCATAAAGGAATCACATTGTTGGAGACAGTGGGATCATATCCGGTTTCATTCAATCTACAATAACCAAATTATGGTAAATATACTGCCGATGTCTCTTTTATCTCCTGAAAGCATTCTTTTTCATAGGAAAAGACCGCTGCCGGGATCATATGGCAGCGGCCTCTCCAGGGGAAAAGAGCATCGGGAATTACAGATTCTGCTTCAGTAGTTCATAGAGGGCGTCTGTGTCTATAGGCTTTTCTGCAAATCCGTTCATGCCTGCATCAAAGGCCTTCTTCCTGTCATTGTCAGATACATTAGCTGTCATGGCAATTACAGGTATCTTGGATTTGATGCTGTCATCCAGGCTCCTTATATGCTCAGTGGCCTGTATCCCGTCCATGACAGGCATAGACAGGTCCATGAGTATCAGGTCGAAGAACCCGGCAGGTGAAGACTCGATCATCGTGATGCATTCAAGCCCATCACCGCAGTACACTGTCTCCGCACCTGATTCTCTTATGATCTCACCCGCGATCTCACGGTTGAGCTCCATGTCATCTACGATTAGGATACGCTTGCCGGTAAAATCATATCCCGCACGGCTGGTGCTGTCTGCATGAGTACGGAAGTATTCCTCGAGGTCTGCAGCATTGTCATCAGGATGTGAAGCAGTCTTCCCGAGCTGCTCGCATCTCTCCAGAAGATACTTACCGGAGATGCGTATGAATTCAAGGTATCTTCTCCTTTGATCAGGATCGTCCGCATACCTCTCTACAAGGTCAGTGCATCCGATGATTATATGTATAGGCGTACGGATATCATGGGATACCCGGTATATCTGAGTCAGCTGCTCAGGCTCTCCGCCGTTATCAGCTGCACTGATGAGCTCA
>CACWYF010000242.1 GCA_902765035.1 uncultured Eubacteriales bacterium | reverse complement strand
CGTCAAAGGTCACATCCTCAGTGTCCGTAACCGGCACGATCCTCATCGCATCCTCGCCTTCTGCTATTCGGAAGGCCTTGTACAGACCGTAAATCCCGACGCCGTACTGTGCATAATACTGCGAGATGATCTCCCCGAATGCCCTGACATCGCTTGCGGTGGCAAGCTTGCTGCTGAGGATGCGGATCTGCTTTCCCGTGCCGCTTTCCGACTCCTGGGCAAAAGGCATGTGGTATTTTGCCATCATAGAAAGCAGGTCAGTGCCTGTCGCTTTGCCGAGCGCATCAAGGTCCAGATGCATCAGTTCCCTGAACACCTCGAAGTCTCTCTCCGCGAGCTTCATCATGGTCGATGTCTTGCCCGCCGGTCTTCGCTCGCATGTAAGAGTGAATGCATTCTCATGCATCATCATCATGTACGCGATCCACTGCTGCCATATGTTGCCGTACAGTGCAAATTCGGTAGCGAATGACACGAGCCTCCTTGTGAGCTTCATCACCTTATCTGCAGCATCAGGATCAGCCTGAACCGGTACAGCCGCGCTCTTCGTCTTGCTTCCGCGTTCGGTGATAGTGCGGACTTTGCCGTATGCGTCCACCATGACCTGTTTCTGCGCAGGTGCTCCGGCTGCAGCATAACGGATCACGGCAAGAGTGTCGTGCCAGTCCGTATTTATCTGTCCCTCATCACTGTAGAATAGAAATCTGAAATCAGACATTTATGCTCCTTAATTGTGTCCCGTAAGCCCGGCCTATGCCATGTGCTCCAGGATCTTGTCCTTCATCTGGCTGCCTGTCAGCCATGTTTCATCTTCAGGCGCCTTGATATCCCTTGTTCTCCATCCTTCTTCAAGGACTTCGGAAACTGCGTTCTCGATGTAGTCGGCCTCTTCTGCAAGGTCGAACGAATACCTCAGCATCATGGCTGCCGACAGGATCGTTGCGATCGGATTCGCAAGGCCTGTTCCGGCGATGTCAGGCGCTGAGCCATGGATAGGCTCATACATGCCTCTGGATGTCTCGCCGAGTGACGCCGATGCAAGAAGTCCGATGGAGCCTGTTACCTGCGAAGCCTCGTCTGAGAGGATGTCTCCGAACATGTTGGATGTCACGATGACGTCGAAGAACGAAGGATCTCTGATGATCTGCATTGCTGCATTGTCGACGTACATATCGTCGAGCTTCACATCCGGATACTCTGTCTCGCCGAGCCTGTGAACAGTCTCTCTCCAGAGCCTTGAAGACTCCAGGACATTGGCCTTATCAACGCTTGTGACATGTCCTCTGCGCTTTCTGGCTGTCTCAAAAGCTCTCCTTGCGACTCTTTCGACTTCAGCTACGCTGTACTTCTCGGTGTCATATGCCTCGTCGCCTGCTTCATTTCTGCCCCTGTCGCCGAAATATATACCGCCTGTGAGCTCACGAACGATCATCAGGTCGAAACCATTAGCTGCGATATCCGGTCTCAGAACGCATGCATCAGCAAGCGCCGGCTGGATCTTTGCAGGTCTCAGATTGGTATAGAGTCCGAGCGCCTTTCTCAGGCCGAGAAGCGCCTTCTCAGGTCTCAGATGATTGGGCTGGCTGTCCCACTTAGGGCCGCCGACCGCTCCGAGCATGACGCTGTCAGCTGCAAGACATCCGTCAACGGTCTCCTGCGGAAGCGGGATCCCGAACTTGTCTATCGCATTTCCTCCTGCGGCATATTCGGTAAAGACGAACTCATGGCCGAACTTTTCAGCCGTTTTCTCCAGAACTTCGACCGCATCAGCGACTATTTCAGGTCCGATACCGTCGCCCGGAACGAGTGCAATGTTATATTTCATGTCTTTAGTCCTCAAAAGTTGATTTTGTCGGTATAAATATATCCGTTAACTACGCTATTTTCCCTGCTTTTCCTTCAGATAAGGCAGTAATCCGCCGCTTTCTACGATCTTCTGAATGAATGGCGGGAATGGTTTTGCCTCGAATACCTGTCCGGTAGTCTCATCCGTGATCTTTCCGGTCTCAGTATCCACTGTCACGATGTCGCCGGCCCTGATGGCCTCGCTTGCCTCAGGGCACTCGAGGATTGGGAATCCGATGTTGATCGAGTTCCTGTAGAAGATGCGGGCAAAACTCGCAGCGATAACGCATGTGATGCCGCTTGCCTGTATCGCGACCGGCGCGTGCTCTCTTGATGATCCGCATCCGAAGTTCCAGCCGCCTACCATTATGTCGCCTGCCTGCACAGCGCCTGCGAAGGAGCTGTCGATGTCCTCCATGCAGTGCTTTGCCAGTTCGGAAGGCTCAGGTGCGTTGAGATATCTTGCAGGGATGATTACGTCAGTGTCGACGTGATCTCCGAATTTCCATACTTTTCCTCTGATCATGTCTCTCACCTCCTAATCCTGCGCAAGATGGCATACTTCTTCTGCTTCAAGTTCTGCAGCGTCAGGAACCGCTACGCATCCTGCAACTGCCGAAGCTGCTGCTACAGCAGGGCTTGCCAGTATGACTTCACTCTCAGTGTGTCCCATTCTGCCTACGAAGTTTCTGTTGGTCGTTGCGACTGCTCTTTCGCCTGCAGCCATGACTCCCATGTGTCCTCCCAGGCACGGTCCGCATGTAGGTGCGGATACGGCGCAGCCTGCCTCTACGAAGGCCTTTACGATGCCTTCCTCGATGCACTTGAGGTATATCTCCTGAGTAGCAGGGATGACTATGCATCTTATCCTGCCGTTGGTGCAGGATCCGATGACTACCTGATCGATATGAAGGCCTGCAACTTCTTCCGCAGTCTTAGTGTTGGATGGAAGATGCGGCATTGATACTGTCGGCTTGAGTTCGGAAAGGTCGATCGTCACGACTCTCTCGTATTCAGCATCCGCATCAGCTTCGAATACCACAGGTTCTCTTTCGAATCTGCCTTTTACATATTCCATGGTCTTCCCGTCGACAGGGAAAATTCCGTTCTTGCCGCCTGCCTCGATAGCCATATTGGAAATGGTGAACCTGTCATCCATGCTGAGTTCGGCAACGCCCTCACCTGCGAACTCGAGCGACTTATACAGAGCTCCGTCCACGCCGATCTCGCCTATCAGGTGCAGGATGACATCCTTGCCCGATACGAACGGCTGCAGCTTACCCTTCAGTTCCACCTTGATCGCAGGCGGCACCTTGAACCAGTTGAGTCCCGATGCCATTCCTGCTGCCATGTCAGTTGAACCGACTCCTGTCGAGAAAGCTCCGAGCGCTCCGTATGTGCAGGTGTGTGAGTCAGCTCCGATGATGCAGTCTCCCGGGCCTACGATGCCCTGCTCAGGCAGGAGCGCGTGCTCGATGCCTACAGTTCCTACATCATAGAAATGGCTGATCTTATGCTTTACCGCAAAGTCTCTTGATGTCTTGCACAGCTCTGCGGACTTTATGTCCTTGCAAGGTGTGTAGTGGTCAAGAGCGATCACTATTTTGTCTTTATCAAATACTTCTGTGAAACCGGCCTTTTCAAACACTCCGATGGCGACCGGTGTAGTGACATCGTTGCCCAGAACGATGTCGAGCCTGGCTTCGATCAGATCCCCTGCGTGCACTTCAGGCAGTCCTGCATGTGCGGCCAGGATCTTCTGTGTCATTGTCATGCCCATGATTCTTTTCCCCCTCTCCGGTGGTCTTCTGTGTGCCTCAGTTGCGCCTCTGCGGCCCTTCTGTGTGCCTCAGTTACGCTTCAGAGGCCTTGCTCTGAACCTCGAGTTTGGCATCAAAGGCAGCAAGCCTGTTGAGTGCCTTGAGGTAAGCGTTGACGCTGGCTTCGATTATGTCCGTTGACAGTCCCTTGCCGGTAAATGTACGGCCGTGCGCATTTACCTTGACCGTTACGTCTCCGAGTGTGTCCTTGCCCTCTGAGATCGAGTGGATGTTGAAGATGTCGAAAGTATGCTCTGACGGCTTCATTATCATGTCGATCGCGTTGTATGCCGCGTCGATAGGTCCGTCTCCCAAAGCTACATCCTGGTACTTCTCACCATCTTTGATGAGGCTTACGGTGCATGTCGCAGTCGTGAAGTTGCTTGTGGATACCTGGAACCAGTCGAGCTTGTAGCCGTCTTCAGTATCGGTATATATATCACCTGTGTTGTGGGTAGCTATGGCTTCAAGGTCTGCGTCAGTGATGTTTTTCTTCTTGTCGCAGACGATCTTGAATTCTTCGAAACAGCTGTTCAGCTCCTCCCTGGTCAGTGTGTATCCGAGCTCTTCAAGACGCTTTGCAACAGCGTGACGTCCCGAATGCTTGCCGAGAACGATGTTGTTGACATGGAGTCCTACTGACTCCGGCGTCATGATCTCGTAAGTCTTCTTGTTGGCAAGAACTCCGTGCTGGTGTATGCCTGCCTCGTGGGCAAAAGCGTTCTTTCCTACGATCGGCTTGTTGATCGGAGCAGTCTGTCCGATGATGTTGTAGACAGTTTTGCTCGCACGGTGGATCTGTGTGGCATCAATGCCGGTATCCGCCATGAATTCATCCTGTCTGGTCCTGAGGGCCATTACTACTTCCTCCATGGAAGTGTTGCCGGCTCTCTCACCGAGTCCGTTGATGGTGCACTCGATCTGCCTTGCACCTCCGCGTACTCCGGCAAGTGAATTTGCCGTAGCCATGCCGAGGTCATTGTGGCAGTGAACCGAGAAGACAGCCTTCTCTGCGCCGCGGACATTCTCCTTCACCTCTCTGATCAGGTATTCCATCTCTTCAGGTGTGGTATATCCTACGGTGTCAGGCAGATTGATGGTAGTCGCACCGCTCTCGATAGCAACAGCCGTGATCTTCTTGAGAAATTCGATGTCGCTTCTGGTCGCGTCCTCAGCTGAGAACTCGATGTTCGGGCAGAACTTTCTGGCATAGGCAACCATCTGTTTTGCCTGCTCAAGAACCTCGTCAGGAGTCATCTTGAGCTTGTACTCCATGTGGATAGGAGAAGTCGCGATGAAGACATGGATCCTCGGATCCGCAGCTCCCTTGACCGCCTCCCATGCTGCGTCGATGTCCTTGACATTGCAGCGGGCCAGACTCGCAACGGTACAGTCCTTGACGTTCTCCGCGATGGTCTTTACAGACTCAAAATCCCCCGGAGATACGATGGCAAATCCCGCCTCGATAATGTCGACCTTGAGTTTCTCGAGACAGTGCGCAACCTCTATCTTTTCCTGGAGGTTCATGCTGCAGCCCGGTGACTGCTCCCCGTCTCTCAATGTCGTGTCAAAAATTTTTACCTGATCCATAATTACCTCTAGTCTGCAGGGCGGCTGGCGCCCTGCCTCTGTCTATTCAAGTATTGCACCTTT
>CACWYF010000241.1 GCA_902765035.1 uncultured Eubacteriales bacterium | reverse complement strand
CGACATGCAAGACACATTCTTTGTGGAACAGAGTGCTCTTTCCGTATCCGGCATCCAGGGCATCATGTCCTCCCTGTCCGGAACACACACAGACGACTTCCTGGAGACTCTGAACTGCGACGGCGGATGCATAAACGGTCCGGGAACGACCAAGGCCGACTCTGCAGTCTTCCGCAAGAAAGCAGTTGCTTCACACGTAATGACAAGGCTGTCAGAGCCTAACATCTTTGACGGTGATGCTGCATTTGCACGCGAAGTTCTTAAAAAAGGCTATGGGATACTCAACGCAGAGCCTCCTAAGGCTCTCGATGTGACGAGGTATAACTTCACTGAAGAGGATATCCGCGGGGCACTTCTCAAGCTGGGCAAGACATCACCTGCAGATGAACTTAACTGCGGCGGATGCGGATACCAGACATGCCGCGACATGGCCAGAGCTCTTCTCGCAGGCATATCCGAGACAGAAATGTGTGTCACCAAGATGCGTAAGGATGCTGAGAGCAAGGTCGACATGCTTCTCTCCACCATCCCTAACGGCGTAGTTATCGTAGACAACGAGCTTAATATCGCGGACCTCAACAAGCGATTCGTCGATATATTCGAGGACTATCCTGAATCCTTCCTCGATGCTGAAGGACTCAAGACGTTCCGCGGCTCGCCTGTATCGATGTTTGTTCCGTTTGCCGAAAAGTTCAGAGAGCAGTTCTATATGTCCAAGCCTGCGCAGTACAGATTCAGGCATGAAGGCAAGGTCATGAGAGTCACATTCTTCCTTGTTGAGAGCAAGCAGCTCCTCGGCGCCATGTTCGAGGATATCTCGACTCCTACATTCCGTCGCGAGGCTGTCATAGAGAAGGCTGAAGACGTAATAACCAAGTCGCTGGCAACTGTACAGCAGATCGCGTCCCTGCTCGGTGAGAACGCTGCAGAGACAGAGATCGCGCTCAACTCGCTTATAGATGAGTTCGCTGTAACAGGCGGCGATTCTTCAGATGATTACGCACTTGTCGAAGAAGAAGGCGGTGAGACTGAATGAATGACATCTGTATAGATATCGATTACCAGCAGCTGTACAAACACGGCCAGCAGATAGGCGGAGATGTATTCCTGCTCGCCAGAGAGCCGGGCAGCAATATCATTACAGCCACGCTTTCAGACGGCCTGGGCAGCGGAGTCAAAGCCAACGTGCTTGCCTCCCTCACATCCCACATGGCCAATAAGCTGTCATTCTCCCCTATCGACCTCAACCATTCGGCGGAGATCATTATGGATACTCTCCCTGTAGACAAGGAGAAAGGCATCAGCTATTCAACATTCACGATAGCAAAGATCGTATTCGCCAGCGACAAGTCATTTATTGATGTCGGTCTTATCGAATACGACAATCCCAATGCGCTGCGTTTTTCCGGCTCTGAGCCGATTCTGTGGAACCGGAAGTCAAACAGGCTCAACCGCAAAAATGCTGTCAAGAGAGAGATCGTGTATTCCTCAAATTTCGAGATGAACTACGGAGACCGCCTCATATTCTTCAGCGACGGAGTAGCCCAGGCAGGTGTATCCCTCGGGTCACTTGGCGTTTCATCCTCTTCTGCCGGCAGCAGACGCGGCGGCCCGTCAGTCTATGGCGCAAAGCAGCCTAAGGTCAACATCCCTTCTGCCCACCATGCAGATGTCGGTCCGATGGGATGGGGCGAAGCGAATGTAAAAAAATTCGTCCAGGGAGTGCTTGAAAGAGATCCGGATATCTCATCCCGTGACCTCACGCGCGAGATCGTCACACAGGCATATAAATATGACAACTATAAGGCCAATGATGATATCACCTGTGTTGCGGTTCATATAAGGAAGCCGCGCCGCACTCTCATCGTTACAGGCGCACCGAGAAGCCGTGAATCCGACAGAAAACTCAAGAGCATCATTGAGAATTATGACGGAAATGTCATTGTATGCGGCGGGACAACAGCCAAGATCGTTGCCAGAGAGCTCGGAAAGGAAGTAAAGTCAGACAAGCAGCCTTCGGGCACTCTGCCGCCTTCAAGCATCATAGACGGAATCGATCTTGTTACTGAGGGAATGCTGACTCTGCACGTTGTTACAGACCGTCTGCAGAAGAAGACGCTCCTTAAGAACATGCCTGAAGACCCGGCCAAGAGATTCATCAGGATCCTGAGGCAGACTGACCAGGTCGAGTTCGTTGTCGGCACCAAGATAAACGATGAGACCGATGACCCTAACCTCGCTGCCAAGATCGGCATCAGATTCCCGCTCATCGACTCGATGGTACGCGCGCTCGAACAGAATTACCTCAAGGAAGTTGAAGTGCGCTATATATAGCCAGTTCCTATGTAAAAAAGAGAATATATGACTGTACACATAACCGAAGAAAAGCTGCACCCGCGGGTGCAGCTTTTGAACGTTATTATGTCATTGTCAGCTAGATATCCGTACGTGCCAGTATCTGTGCCGGAGTCTTTCTCATGGTCGTATAGACCGGTATCAGTCCTGCAACCAGGTTGAATACCACCACTATGGCAAGAGATATGAGTGCGATCATCGGATTGATCATGTACATTCCCTCAAGGAAGTAGGTTATCTTGACCAGATTATAGAGAACATAGTACATGATAATTATTCCAGGAATCGCTGTAATCAGCGTTATCACCAGAATCTCTCCCGCGAACATCCTGTAAATGTCCTTCTTCTTGAGTCCGATAGCTCTCAGCGTACCGACCTCCTTGATCCTCGACAGGAAAGAAGACCTCAGCATCAGATACATCTCTATCAGCG
>CACWYF010000240.1 GCA_902765035.1 uncultured Eubacteriales bacterium | reverse complement strand
AAACCTCGAAATAGGTGTATTTGCAACAAGGAAAACCGATATGAGGATGACTGCCGTAGCAATGATCAAAAGTCCCGGCATCCCGAAGAACTTGACGATTATGGAGCCGAGCTCCATTCCTATTACTCCTCCGCTCAGCTTGTTGACCCCGTCCCTGTAATACTGGACCATGTCGCTGAAGCCGAACGCCGGCATTCTTTCATCAATGAATCTGTATGAATTCAGGATGCACATATTAATGAAAATAAGCGCACCGAAAAAGGCCGTCCTTCCTCCTATGTGCTGCATCTTCCGTGCAAGGAGAAGTATCGCGAATATAAGTATGAAGAAAGGCAAAACGTATGCCATCGTGCCGAAAAGTCCGAGGCATATGTCGTGCACCGTGCTTCCGAAGGCTCCGGTCGAGTCCATTACGACTGTGAAGAAGAGAAACAGTCCGACTGCAAACAGCGTGATGCTCCATATGACATCGATGTTCCGTCTGTCATGGTCGTACTGAGCCTGCATCTCCCTTATCTTCTCGAGCCTTGCCTCCTCAGCGGAAACAGCCTGCTTCTGGGAAGACTTGCTTCCTGATGAGCTGCTCCTGGATTTATTCTTGCTCCCCGGAGGTCTGCCCGGTCCTCTTTTCTTCTGTGTGTTATTACTGTTCTGATTATTTGCTGCCATTAAAGCCTCTCCTGCAATCAAATTTTCAGTAGATTATCAATATACATACAAAATCACAATATTATACCACAATATAGTGTGTTTTTGCACTTTCCGTGAAAAATAAAACAGTGCAAGCTGTTAAGCTTGCACCCTTCCATCAAAATAATCTTCTGTTATCCTGATTATTCAGCGTTTACAACGTCTTTGCCGTCATAGTAACCGCAGTTAGGACATACTCTGTGTGGAAGCTTTGGCTCATGGCACTGAGGACAGATCGAAAGTCCGGTCATGCTCTTCTTCATGTTAGCAGCCTTTCTGCCGCTTGTCTTAGCCTGTGATGTTTTCCTCTTAGGTACTGCCACTGTCGACACCTCCTTATATATAAAATCTGATTGTAAACTCGTTCATATGTGCGCGCAAAATCTCCGTCGCACCCGCTTATTATATTCATGCGGAATACTGTTGTCAACGACTTTTCAGAGTTTTTCGCACTTTTACATAAGTAAAAGGGATTGCGTCCGCAATCCCTTAGATGGTCGGGGTGACGAGATTTGAACACGCGACCTCTTCGTCCCGAACGAAGCGCTCTACCAAGCTGAGCCACACCCCGGCGCGCATTAATAAAATAACTCTTTTATAACACTATTGCAAGATATTTTTTTATTTAATACATCCGGCAGCATTTATAGCCCGCGCAAATAGCATGGTGTGTCCGCAAAATCAGGGCACCGGCAGCTCACAGGATGCGCACGGGCTGTCTGTGGTCAGATGAGTCATAAACTGAGCCGCCTGTGATGAGATTGTATATGTCAGCTGCATGGACATCGAGCTGCAGCATCTTCTCCGCATCACCGCTGATGAGCGATTTTTCCTTGTTTATATTAGTAATGACCGGAAGTGTACCGCCATTATCTGCCGTTTCACTATGTGATGCTGCACTCTGCTCTCTTTTGATACCGGACAGCAGGCTCCGTCCCGTCTCATTAAATCCGAGCACCCGGATATATCCCGGTCCGTCTGCCGCCGGGAACTCTGATCTTCTTATGCCAAGCAGCACCTGCATGCACAGTCTGGATATCCTTGTGTAAGTATACCTCCTTGATTTTGTCCTGAGGATGAGATCGTCAAGGTCATCAGCCTTCCCCGCCTCTGCTCTGAGAAGATTACCGAGTCCTTCTCCGCCCGACGGGCAGTCGTCAATCAGTTCTGCAGGCGTTGTCATTACAGCGTATCTGACAAGATCGAACAGCCGCCTTTCCCTCTCTGCTATCTCATCAGCGGAAGGCACATCACTCATGACACATTCAGGCATATAATCATTCATTTTTTCAAGGATTCTGTTTCCGGCTATGTCACCCCTGGCACAGAGCAGATCCCTGATACCTGTTGCGCTCATGAATCTGTGTCCGGCACCTTCAGTATCGTTGTAGCCTGCGCCCTCTCTTCTGACAGGTACCGGCACGGCCTTCTCCATGGCCATGATGTATTCAGCTGCAAGTATGTCGTTGGGACTGCTCAGAACAGCCAGCCCTTCGCGGCTCCCTCCGAGTTCTTCAAAGGCTTTTGCTCTTGCCGCAGGATAGCTCATGCCCGCTCTTGCATACCCGGCAATAAGAGCATCCATCTCAGAGCGGTGTTCTTTGATGAAACGCGCAGCACCGGCCAGAGCCCCGGCATCACCCGACTCGCTTCCGAAGGATATGCAGCTCACACCTGCAGATTCAAGGAGCTTCACGCCTGCAGACGCATACTGCCCCGCATTGCCGAGACAGAACAGAGCAGGTATCTCGATGACAAGATCGGCTCCGCATCTGAGAGCGTGCTCCGCCCTGGTCCATTTATCCAGGACAGCCGGAGCCCCTCTCTGCACGAAATCTCCGCTGAGAGCAACAACGGCCGCATCACAGCCGGACAGCTCTTTTGCCCTTGCTATATGATAAACATGCCCGTTATGAAGAGGATTGTATTCAGCTGTTATTCCTGCCGCTTTCACAGTATGTTCCCTTTCTGTTACGAAAAACGGGATCTGCAGGACACCTGCAGACCCCGCGGTCTTGATCATCTATATTCCGCAGCTGTGCTGTCAGAGACTATTCCTCTGTGTTCTGCGGTGGAGCAGCAGCCGCGCGATCAGGATGGCAAG
>CACWYF010000239.1 GCA_902765035.1 uncultured Eubacteriales bacterium | reverse complement strand
GCCATCAGGTCGTAGTCTGTTCTTGATGCTACGCCCCAGATCTCGCCCCATCCGAACGGGAAGAGATACTCGATATCTGATGTTGCGTTGCTGTAGTGCGAAAGCTCTTCCTGTGAGTGATCTCTGAATCTTGTGAATTCTTCCTTGAGTCCGAGAGACTTGAGGAAGTTTGCACAGTAGTCCTTCCAGTATGCGAACCATTCAAGTTCAGTGCCAGGCTTGCAGAAGAACTCCAGCTCCATCTGCTCGAACTCTCTTACTCTGAAGATGAAGTTGCCCGGGGTGATCTCATTACGGAATGATTTTCCGACCTGAGCGATACCGAACGGGATCTTCTTCCTTGCTGTTCTCTGAACATTCTTGAAGTTTACGAATATGCCCTGTGCTGTCTCCGGTCTCATATAGATCTCAGACTTGGAATCCTCGGTAACACCCTGAAAAGTCTTGAACATGAGGTTGAACTGTCTGATTCCAGTGAAGTCCGACTTGCCGCACTCAGGGCAGCAGATACCCTTTTCTTTGATGAAATTCTCCATCTCTTCGTTGGACCAGCCGTCAACGACCACTTCCTCTTCAGGAGCGTTCTCCTTGTACCAGTCCTCAATCAGCTTGTCAGCTCTGTATCTTGTCTTGCAGGACTTGCAGTCAACAAGCGGATCACTGAATCCGCCTACGTGCCCTGATGCGACCCATGTCTGCGGGTTCATCAGGATCGCTGCGTCAAGTCCTACATTGAGCTTGGATTCTCTGACAAACTTGCCCCTCCAGGCATCCTTGATGTTGTTCTTGAACTCAACTCCGAGAGGTCCGAAATCCCATGTGTTTGCAAGACCTCCGTAGATCTCGGATCCCGGGAAGATATATCCCCTGTTCTTGCACAGAGCGATAATCTTCTCCATGGTTACTGTTCTTTCAACATCAGGCATTCCTGTCTTATCAATTGCCATAAATATTAAATCTCCTCATCCTTAAATTCTTCTTCGGCTGCCTTGTCAGCATCAGCAGCGAAATCAGCCTCTGCCTTTTCCGCTCTGTCTGAAGCTTCCTTAGCAATTCCTTTTGCGGTGTCAGCTGCCTTCTTTGCAACCTTCTCAACGGTATCCTTGACCTCATCGATCTTGCCGCTCTTCTCTAGCTTGTCCCACAGAGTCATCAGCTTGGCTGTACCTGTTACGAATGCCTCCCTGATATCGTCTACAGTGCCGCTCTTTTCGATTTTGTCCCATGCTTCTTCGAATACTGCGGAACCCTTTTCTCCGAACTCCTGAAGCTTGTCGGATGTCTTGTATGCAGCGTCTTCGATCTTGTCACCGACCTTGTCGAGATCCTCAGCCTCTGCATCGACCTTTCCGAATGCCTTGTCTACGCTCTTCATTGCAGCGTCCACAGCCTTGTCGTATGCTCCGATGACCTTGCCGTTGATATCGATAACCTCGCCCTTGTCATCAACGAATTCGATATCACACTGTGTTCCTACAGCAGCGATGATGCCGAGTATAGCTCCCCATGGAACAAGAGCTGCTCCGATAACACCTGCGGTAAGCGGGAAGTTTACTATAGTCTTGTTGCCCTTTCTTACAAGGATCTTTGTTACATTGCCCTTCTCAACGATCTCTTTCATCTTGGCGAAGATCGGGCTGTCCTTGAGGCTTCCGCCGTCAACTGCGTCATGGTCCTTGTTCATCTTCTCCTCGAGATCGATGATGGCGTCTACAACGCTGCCGTCAGCCTTCTCAAGAGCTTCCTTAGCCTCAGCATAAGTAGCTCCGGTTCTGTCCTTAACAAGTTCAATTTTTTCCAGATTGATATCCATAGTCTATGCCTCCAGTTCTCCGGTGCTGCTGAGTACATCAACGTCCAGATAACGCTCTGTATACTCAGCCAGAATACGTCTTATCATGTCAGCCACGTCGCTTTTGAGGGTTACTTTCTCAAACGTTTTCAGTGGCTTGGACTGAAAATATCTAAACACATCAATAATAGCAAAGGATGGCTTATAAATCAATGCATTACGGTCTGTTTTCTCCTTATTCGCACAGTCATCACATATGATTCCGCCTGCCGAGACAGAGAACTGTCTGAAGCCTCCTTCCGGATGAGGCTTTCCGCAGCTCACGCAGCAGTCGAGCTCCGGGCTTACGCCAAGAAGCCTCAGAGATCTGACAATATATGCGAAAAGAAGCGTCTCCGCACTGCTCGATGCTTTTTCTATCGATTCGAGGAATTCGATCGACAGATCGTAAAGCCCCGGCGCAGGTTCCCCGTCTGCAGTCACCTTGTCAAGGTACTCTATAAAGGCAGAAGCGACCATGAACCTGTCCANNNNTAATAGCTCCTGCGTGCTGAGGCCGAGTTGATGCTGTATGAATCTCTTCCTTTGAACAGTTCGTATTCAGCGAAAGTAAACGGTCTCAGAGCAAGAGCTGACTTGCTGCGGCTCTTCTCATTGATGGAAGTGCCTGCCGAAATCTTCCCGTACTGACGGGTGAATATTACGATCATGCGCCGGTTTCCGGCGATTTTGCGCTGTCTGAGCACAATTCCTTCAGTGTTTATAATCATGTGTCTGCATGGGCAGGAATTCTGCCCTCCGCCCGGGCCCACTAAGTCCTGCGTTACTCGTCCTTATATCCCCAGCTGCGGATGGTGCGCTCGGAGTCTCTCCAGTTCTCTTTGACCTTGACCCACAGACTGAGATAGACCTTGCATCCGAGAAGGTCCTCGATCTCGCGTCTTGCCGCTTTGCCCACTCCCTTGAGTTTGCTGCCGCCCTTGCCGATGATGATAGACTTGTGCGATTTTCTCTCACAGTAAATTACTGCACCTATCTCCGTCAGCTTAGGTCCTTCCTCGAAGGATTCTATCTCGACGAAAACTCCATGCGGCACTTCATCATCAAGGTAGTTCATAAGCTTCTCCCTGATGATCTCACTTACGATAAAGCGCTCCGGATGATCCGTAGCTATGTCATCAGGATAGTACATCGGGCCTTCCTGCATGTAATCTGCAAGCCTGTCCCTCAGCATTTCTACATTGTCTCCCTTGAGAGCGCTGACACCGTATATGTCGTCAAACAGCCCTGTCTCAGTGTATCTGTTGTACAGAGCAAGGTACTCTTCAGGTCCCATGAGATCCATCTTGTTGATGGCGAGCAGCTTTGGCGCTTCAACGTTCTTAAGAAGTTCGAGGATGCTTGCATCGCCTTTGCCAAAGCCCTTGGTCCCGTCGATCATAAGAAGGACTACATCGACGCCGCTGAGTGTGTTGAGTGCAGTCTCGTTTATAGCTGATCCCAGCTTATTGTGTGGCTTGTGGATTCCCGGAGTATCGAGAAAGACCATCTGAAGTCCGCCGCCCTCTTCATATGAAAGGTCGGTATATATGCCTGTTATTCTGTTCAGTGTCGTCTGCGGCTTGCTCGATGTGATGGCTATCTTCTCTCCAAGCATGCTGTTCATGAGAGTTGATTTGCCGACATTCGGGCGGCCTATAATTCCTATAAATCCTGACTTCATTGTCTTATGACTCCGATCGATCCTAGTATTTCTTCTTCGCGGGCGCGCATCTCCCGCTTCTCATCCTCTTCCATGTGATCGTATCCCATGAGATGAAGGATGCTGTGAGTGAAGAGATATACAAATTCCCTAGTCACACCTGTTCCGAATTCCTCAGCCTGGCTGAGGACGCGGTCATAGCATATCACGACATCGCCTATAAGCGCCGTTACCTCTTCATCAGCGAGGTCATACGCAAGCTCTTCCATGTCGTCATACTGCGGAAAGCTGAGGACATCAGTCACGCTGTCATTTCCTCTGTAATCGCGGTTGAGACTTCTTATCTCTTCAGCATCGACGACCGTTACGCCTATCTCCGCATCGAGATCCTCCGGACTGAGAGACTTCTCTTCAAGTACATCAGGGAACTCAAGGCCAAGCGCTTTGACCGCCGCCTTTTCCATCAGGGATTTGATCTCCGGATTCAGTCTTTCCTCTTCATCACTGTAGTATATATTCATATGACCGGTTTCCTACCTTGAACTGACCTTGTTGCCCTTTGACGTGCTTGTCCTTACCTTATTATTGTTGTCATAGGACTCATAGGCCTTGATGATGCGCTTGACAAGCTCATGCCTTACAACGTCAACTTCAGAGAAATAGTTGAAGCGTATACCTTCAACGCCGGTAAGCACCTTCCTTGCCTCCTTGAGGCCTGACATAGTGCCGCTCGGAAGGTCTATCTGAGTGATGTCTCCCGTAACAACGACCTTTGAATTGAATCCCATACGTGTAAGGAACATCTTCATCTGCTCTCTTGTAGTATTCTGGGCTTCGTCGAGGATTATAAACGCATTATCGAGGGTACGTCCTCTCATGTAAGCGAGCGGAACCACCTCTATAACGCCCTTCTCTCTCAGCTTTGCCGCAGCATCCATGCCGAGCACGTCATAAAGAGCATCGTACAGAGGCCTGAGATACGGGTCGACCTTCTCCTGCATGTCACCGGGGAGGAAGCCGAGTCTCTCACCCGCTTCGACTGCAGGTCTTGTGAGGATGATCCTCTCTATCTCCCTGTTCTTGTAGGCGCTTATGGCCATGGCGCAGGCAAGATATGTCTTGCCCGTTCCTGCGGGACCTATGCCGAACACCATGTCGGTATTGCGTATGTTATCGACGTATTCCTTTTGGGCCTGTGTCTTTGGCCTCAGAGGGCGGCCTGTATGCGTATAGCAAATGATGTCCTTAGGCGTTACTGGCTCAGTGAAAGATTTGCCTCCGGCCTCAGTCTCGATAAGATAATTGAGCTTTTGAGGATCGAGTTCGGGGTCGTTGTGAAGAGCCTCGATCAGCCTCGCTACTATGCGCGCGGCAAGCTCAGGGTCTCTTCCGCGGATCGAAAGGACGCTGTCTCTGAGGTTCATCTCTGTACCCGTGAACTTCTCTACAGAGCGGATATTGGCGTCGTAATTGCCAAAGAGCCCCTGGACATCTATTTCTTCAGGTATGTTTATTTTGTATTCCATATAATTATTTGTTACTGAGGAATTCCTTTACAGCCTTGTTGACAGCGGAGCCATCTGCTTTGTCCTTAAGCTCTGCCATCGCGTTCTTCATGAGCATTCCCATGTTCTTC
>CACWYF010000238.1 GCA_902765035.1 uncultured Eubacteriales bacterium | reverse complement strand
CGCGAGATTAAATCGTGAACGGAAAGAGGGCTGTGGAAAACCACAGCCCTCTGTACATAATGACATCCCTTTATATTCCGCACAGCGGTCCAGACTCCTTACGGGGCCTGTCTGCTGTTTGCAGACGAATCAGGCAAAGCTCGATGCAGGTGCATCTTTTGATGGAATTATTCAGCATCAAGAGGATAGCAGACCTTGCCGGGGTTCAGGATCAGGTTGGGATCGAAGACCTTCTTGATACCGAACATCAGATTGATGGATGTGTCGCCCAGGCACTCACGCAGATATTTCATCTTGCCGCTGCCGATGCCGTGCTCGCCGGATACAAGTCCGCCGATCTCGGTAGCGCGTTTGTAAAGAACGTTGAAGTACTTGTCGACGCGTTTCTTGAACTCTTCCTCTTCCAGGTCATTGCTGCACTGGTAGATGTGAAGGTTGCCGTCGCCTGCATGGCCGAAACTCTTGATCTCAAGGCCGCACTCAGCGCCGAATTCTTTTGCGAAGGTAAGGAACTCAGCGATCTTGTTGATCGGGACAACGACGTCGCACTCGTCCAGAAGCTTGGTCTCAGACTCGATTGCTTCCAGGAAACCGGAGCGTGCTGCCCATGCGTCTTTGATCTTGGTAGAAGTATCAGCGACAAGAACATCGATTGCGCCTGCTTCGAGAACCAGCTCACAAGCCTCTTCTACTACAGCATTCAGCTCGTCTTCATTCTTTCCGTCGAATGTGATCAGCAGATATGCGCCGATATCCTGTCCGTCAAGCTGTTTCGGGAAAGTCTCTCTTCCGATGAAACGCTCACTGGAAAGGACGATCTCTCTCTCCATGAACTCCAGAGCCTGGGGATCCAGCTGCGCCATTTTGATCTTCGGAACTGTGGAGATTGCGGTCTCCAGATCCTCGAAGGGGACGATCAGGGATACGACCTGCTTGGGAGCAGGGATGATCTTGAGGGTCAGCTCGGTGATAACGCCGAGTGTGCCTTCTGCACCGACCATCAGGTTGATCAGGCTGTAGCCTGTGGAGGTCTTGCTGACCTGTGCGCCGAAATCTACGACTTCGCCGTTTGCCAGGACAACCTTCATTGCGCGGACATAATCACGTGTTGCGCCGTACTTGACTGCACGCATGCCGCCGGCGTTGGTAGAGACGTTGCCGCCCAGGCAGGCAAACTTCTCACCGGGATCCGGGGGATACAGCAGTCCCTGACGTACACAGTCCTCTGCCAGGTCATTAAGCAGAACGCCGGGCTGTACACGGACTACCATGTTCTCATAGTCGTACTCGAGAATCTGGTTCATTTTCTGTGTATCAAGCATAACGCCGCCGAGAACGGCTACGCTGGCGCCTACAAGGCCGGTGCCTGCGCCGCGGGGTGTGACGGGGATCAGATTGTCGTTACAGATCTTCATGACTGCGGAGACTTCTTCCGTGGTCAGAGGCTGGATCAGAACATCGGGCATCTTCTTGCCGTAGATCGGCATCTCGTCACGCATATAGTCTTCGTTAATGTCTTCTCCGACATATACATGTCCGGGAGCAGCGGCTTTGAGCTGCTCGATAATCTCGGGAGTCACCTGATTGTATTGAGCCATTTACATTCTCCTTTTTTAAGTATAGTTAGTAGTTAAAATTAACCTCTTGTGACATATCCCTTTGTTGTTTATCTCAATTTCATGCCTTTATAATGTACTGCCTGAGGCAAATCATCTCAGAAGCAAGTACTCTTACTACGTCTTATACGTAGGGAAGGGCCTGAGGATTTGCTCCAAATGCAATTGCAACTGCCATAACAACTACAACGATGATGCAGAACACAGCGCAGGGAATGATGTTTGCCCTGATGATACGGCCCTCATTTCCGTTGGTACCTGTTGTCGCACATGCGGAGACAACGTTGTTGACGCAGACCATGTTGCCGATTGCGCCGCCGTTATTCTGCAGAGCAACGATCAGGACATAAGGAAGACCTACGATACCGGCAGTTGTGAACTGCAGGGAACTGAACAGTGTGTTCGAAACGGTGTTGGAACCGGACATATAGGAACCCAGAACACCGATGAAGGGAGCGATAACCAGATAGCCGCGGCCTGCGACATCAGCCAGTCCCTTAGCCATTGCATACAGCATGGAGTAGGAAACGCCATCTGCTACGCCTGCAGGGATCTGCTCGGCGGGCATGGATGTGAAACGGAAGATGTTGACCATTGCAACACCGAAGAGCAGTGCGATTGCAGCGCCGCTGACCTGCTTCAGAGCACCCTGCCATGCCATCTTGACACGCTCGCCGCTCATGCCGTGCAGGCCGATGGTGATCAGAGCTACGATGATGAAGACAATACCGGGGCTCCAGCAGATTGCCCAGTTCCAGTTTGCACCGAGGATGATGCCGCTCTCTCCTGTACCGACTGTGATGCCTTTGAGCTTGTCAGCCCAGCCGGAATTGCCTGCGTTGACCTCAAATCTCTGGGCAACACGAGTGATAACAAGGATTGCAGCGATCAGAACATAAGGAGTCCATGCCTTGACAAGATTCATATCACTCTGCTTGGGCTCGGGAACCTTGGTTGTGGAGAGCCATGTGCTGTCCCAGTTCTCCTTGCTGTCAAATGTCCATACTTCCTTGGGAACCAGGAAGCCCTTCTTGGTGGTGAACATAACGACGAACAGAGAGATGATAGCTGCCAGCAGGGAAACCAGCTCGGGGCCGATGAATGCAGCGATCAGCAGATAGAATACATTGAACATCGAGGGCAGGATGAGCGCCAGATAACTGTCCTTTAAGTGCAGATACTGGATGTAGTAAATATAGGTACTCACCATACCGCCGTTAAACAGCATC
>CACWYF010000237.1 GCA_902765035.1 uncultured Eubacteriales bacterium | reverse complement strand
ACTGATGAGGGGGAGCTGCGCAGGCGGCTCCCTTTTCGGTGCTCGGTGTGACAATTGCAGGACAGACTCTGGTTTTTCAACGCACAAGTGTGTTATTTGAATAACATCCTGAAATATAGAATAGGCTCAGATGCTGTGCTTATGGTATTATCACAATGTATAAGTGTATCTGCGCGCCTGCGCAGCTGAAACGAGGTTAAGGTATGACTATCGCCTATGCAATGACGGCCATTGTACTGATCATCGGTCTGACGCTGATGTTCGTCGATGTGTACGTAAGACTGAAGGACAGCGAACACAGGAACATATCGATCGTACTTATAGGCACGACCATCCTTTATGTTGCGATGGACTGTCTGTGGATAGTGGAGTATACGTCTGAGAATTTCGACAGAAATCTCTTTGTGGTGCTGAATTTTCTCTTCTATCTGCTATATATTACACTGCCATACATATGGTTTCTGTTCGCCAAGCATTTTGCCGGAAGCGGCCTCAACGACAGGAAGGTCAATTTTCTGTTTGCTGTTCCGTGGCTGTTCAATCTCATACTTGTGATCTTAACTATGGTCGGGCCTGAGCTCCTGTGGAGCATCGGAGGCCCGGACAACAGATATACAAGGGGGCCGCTGTTCGGCCTCTTCACCAAGGTGTGCCTGCTGTACTATTTCATCTCTGTAATAGGCATTGCAGTTCTGTGGTTCACGGGGAAAGGATCCGACAGGAGAACTCTCCGGAGAACACTGGGATTCGCACTTATACCTGCGCTGGGAGTATTCATCTATACTTACTGGATCTCAGTTGACGCTATATATCCGTTCCAGCCGTGCTGTTTCTTCCTTGGCGTTATGTTCGCATATATAGCAATCGTAGCACATGTCCATGAAGAGGCTCTTGAAACAGAGATGAAGGCAAAACAGCAGGAGCTCGAGCGCAGGCTGCAGCTGCAGGACAAGCTGACCAGGCAGGAGCAGGCTTCGGACCAGCAGGCCCGGATGATCACTGCACTCACAGCGGATTACTGGAGTGTGTATTATCTTGAACTCGACAGGAACTGGGGCGTATGCTACCAGTCCCACTCAGACATAAGCGATGGCTTTAAGGTCGGGGAGGAGTTTCCTTATCTGGAAGCTGTTACTGCATATGCCAATCAGTACATAACCGAACAATACAGGGATGAATTCCTCAGATTCATACAGCCTGAATCCATCAGAAAGGGTCTGGCAGAAGAGAGGGTCATCTCCTATACATACATGGTCGAACGTAACGGAAGAGAGTCCTACGAGGTCGTCAGATTCGCGAGCGTCACACGCCCGGACGGGACTGTCGACGATCACATCAACCATGTCGGGGCGTGTTTTGCCGATGTGGATGCCGAGACGAGAAGGACTCTTGTGCAGAGTCAGGCTCTCAGCGATGCTCTTGCCAATGCGGAGCAGGCTAACCTCGCCAAGAGCGCTTTCCTCTCCAACATGAGCCATGAGATAAGGACGCCTATGAACGCGATCATAGGCCTCAATAATCTGGCAGTGAATGATCCTGAGACTCCGGAGAAGACAAAAGAGTATCTCAGCAAGATCGGCACCTCGGCACATCATCTTCTGAACATAATCAACGATATCCTCAATATGTCCAGGATCGAATCGGGCAAGATGACCATCAAGAATGAGGAATTCTCATTCTCAGGAGCGCTTGAACATGTCAATACGATAATCAGCGGTCAGTGCAGAGACAAGGGCATCAATTATGAATGTCATCTTATCGGAAGAATCGATGACCGCTACATCGCTGACGAGGTCAAGCTGAGACAGGTCCTGATCAATATCCTCGGAAATGCCGTGAAGTTCACACCTGCCGGCGGCAGCGTCATCTTCACAGTTGAGGAAGCGGCCAGGCTGGATAACAAGACTACTCTCAGATTTACGGTAGAAGATACCGGCATCGGCATGAGTAAGG
Organism: uncultured Eubacteriales bacterium; assembly: GCA_902765035.1. GTDB lineage: Bacteria > Bacillota > Clostridia > Peptostreptococcales > Anaerovoracaceae > Crickella. The sequence goes on along the minus strand of CACWYF010000237.1, from coordinate 916 downwards.
AGTACCTGCCTCATATATTCGATGCATTCACGCAGGAGGACTCGTCTACGACCAGCAGGTACGGCAGTACCGGACTCGGAATGCCTATCACCAAGAATATAGTCGATCTGATGAACGGTCATATAGAAGTTGAGAGTGAGAAGGGAAAGGGGACAAAATTCACTGTTACCGTCACTCTTACAGATGCAACGAAACATGAAGGGAAAAATGCAGGGCAGGATGATCTGACCGCTGCAGCTGCAAACCCTGTTGTGCTGATCGTGGATGATGATCAGATGTCACGCGATCATGCGGTAGCAGCACTCGCAGACGAGGGCATAAAGTGCGAAACGGCATCGTCCGGTGAAGAGGCTGCGGAGATGATAAAACTACGGCAGGCAAGAATGGAGCCGTACGATCTTGCTGTCATCGACTGGGTGATGCCTGATGTTGACGGTGTTGAGACCATACGCAGGATCAGGGAGCTGCCGGGCTCAGAGAAAACTGTTCTTATCCTGGCATCATACTCGTGGGAGGATGCAGAGGATGATGCGAAGAAGGCCGGGGCAAACGGGTTCGTCAGGAAGCCTCTGTTCGCGGCGGATGTACTGGACGAATTCAGGAAGGTCCTGATCAGCAGAAAGGAATCAGGCGATGCACCTGAAATCGATCTCACAGGACGAAGGGTCCTTCTGGCGGAGGACATGCCTGTCAATGCGGAGATCATGATGATGGTCCTCGGCATGCAGGGAATGGAAGCTGAACTGGCAGAGAACGGTAAGATAGCTGTTGAGAAATTCGAGTCACATACTGCCGGATACTATGATGTTATCCTCATGGACATGAGGATGCCGGAGATGGACGGACTGGAAGCAACAAGAACGATAAGGGCGATGGACAGAGAAGACGCGAAGAAGATACCGATCATAGCACTGAC
>CACWYF010000236.1 GCA_902765035.1 uncultured Eubacteriales bacterium | reverse complement strand
GGAAAAATTCATCGGGACGGATATACAGCGGCGACTCAGGGAGATGCAGGATACTAAGTATGCCGACTTTCAGATGGCGCTGATCCCGGGCATGGAACGCGAGCGGGCGATCGGCGTGCGGACTCCTCAGCTGAGAGCGCTGGCGAAAGAACTGTACAAAGCCTCGCAGACAGGTGATGAGGCAGCACGGCGTGAACTTGAGGAATTCATAGGAACACTGCCGCACAAATACTTCGATGAGATGCAGCTGCATGCGTTCATCATCTCTGAAATAAAGGATTTTGCCCTGTGTATGGCTGAGACCGAAAGGTTTCTGCCGCATGTAGACAACTGGGCGACCTGTGACCAGCTGTCGCCTAAAGTGTTCAGGAAGCACAAGCAGAAACTTCTTTCGCACATTGACTGCTGGCTTGGATCGGAACACACATATACAGTCAGATTCGGGATTGGGATGCTGATGCAGCATTTCCTCGATGAGGACTTTGATATATCATATATGGACAGGATCGCAGAGATCCGGTCGGATGAATACTATATAAACATGATGATCGCCTGGTATTTCGCGACGGCACTGGCAAAGCAGCCTGAATCTGCCATGGCAGTACTGAAGGAGCAGAGGCTGGCAAAGTGGACGCACAACAAGGCCATCCAGAAGGCGATCGAAAGCCGCAGGATAACCGATGAGCAGAAGGAGTACCTGCGCACACTGAAAATCAGGTAACTATGAGTCAGATAAGCTTATTTGAAACAGAGAATAACAGCAGCCAGCCGCTGGCGGCCAGAATGCGCCCGAGAAATCTCGATGAATACGTCGGGCAGGAACATCTTGTCGGCAAGGGCAAGGTCCTGAGGACGATGATCGAGAGGGACAGTGTATCCTCGATGATCTTCTGGGGGCCTCCGGGCGTCGGCAAGACGACTCTGGCACAGATAATCGCTGCCGGGACCAATGCGCAGTTCATCACTTTCAGCGCGGTCACAAGCGGCATCAAGGACATCAAGAACGTCATGCAGCAGGCCGACAGGATGACGGCACTGGGTGCAAGGACTATCGTGTTCGTGGACGAGATCCACAGATTCAACAAGGCCCAGCAGGATGCGTTCCTTCCTTTCGTTGAGAAGGGCAGCATAGTTCTTATCGGTGCGACTACAGAGAATCCGTCCTTTGAGGTCAACGGCGCTCTTCTGTCAAGGTGCAAAGTGTTCGTACTGCACCAGCTGAGCCAGGAGAATATCGCTCAGCTTATCAGGAATGCGCTCGCTGATCCGAGAGGGTTCGGTGACATGGATGTCAGAATAAGCGATGATGAGATCAATGCGCTTGCGGCATTCGCCAATGGCGATGCTAGGACGGCCCTTTCAACTCTTGAGATGATGGTCCTGAATGCAGAGCACAGCACGGACAAAAGCGGCAGGGAAGTTGTGACCATCACATCTGATGATTTCGAGCAGTGCACTTCGAGAAAGTCGCTTCTCTATGACAAGCAGGGTGAAGAGCACTATAACCTCATTTCCGCACTGCACAAGTCCATGCGTAATTCAGACGCGGACGCGGCAGTGTACTGGCTGGCCCGCATGCTCGAATCGGGTGAGGATCCTATGTACATAGCAAGGCGTGTGACGAGGTTCGCGGCAGAGGATGTAGGCCTCGCCGATCCGAGAGCTCTGGAGCTCTCGGTCGCGGCATTCCAGGCATGCCATCTCATAGGAATGCCGGAGTGCAGCGTGCACCTCACCGAGGCCGTCATATACAACGCGCTCGCACCGAAGTCGAATGCCATGGAAGTCGCTTACATGCAGGCAGCGGCTGATGCAAATAAGAGCATAGCGGAGCCTGTGCCGCTCCACATAAGGAATGCCCCGACCAGGCTGATGAAAGAGCTTGATTACGGCAAGGGATACGTATACGCGCACGATACAGAGGACAAGATAGCAGACATGGAGTGCCTGCCGGAGAACCTCCGCGGGACCGAATATTATCATCCGGGAGACCAGGGCTTTGAGCCGAGATTCCGCGACAGATACGAGGCGATAAAGAAGTGGCGTGAGGAGCACAGGAAAAAGTAACTCGCGATATGCGCTTTTGCACTAATACAGTACAATTCGGGCGCAGAATTATAATGACATCAACAACTCTGTTGTGATATACTTTTTAGGCTGGTGCATTATGCCAGCCTAAATTTATTTAAGAAATATGCAAGGGCCCGGTCACGGACCTGAGCATACGGGATCAAAAAGCATGAAAGATATAGAGATCAGAGAATTATTCAGTAACACACAGGCATACGCTGACAAGGAAGTCGTCGTAAGAGGCTGGGTGAGAGGCAACCGCAGCTCCAACCAGTTCGGATTCATTTCACTCAACGACGGAACATTCTTCACACCGGTACAGGTAGTGTATGAAGCAGACCGCATCAGCAATTATCAGGAGGTAGCAAAGTACCGCCTGAGCGCAGGCATCATGGTAAGAGGTACACTCGTACTCACACCTGAGGCAAAGCAGCCGTTCGAGATCAAGGCAGATGAGATCGTTCTCGAGGCCGATTCCGAACCTGACTATCCGCTTCAGAAGAAACGCCACACGATGGAATTTCTGCGCACCATGCCGCATCTTCGTCCGCGCACCAACACGTTCCAGGCTGTGTTCCGCGTACGTTCACTGGCTGCGTATGCTATTCATCAATTCTTCCAGGAGCGTGACTTCGTATATGTACACACGCCGCTGATTACCACTTCCGATGCGGAAGGCGCCGGCGAAGTCTTTACCGTCACAACCAGAGAAGACAATAACTACGAAGAAGATTTCTTCGGCAAGCATGCCTCTTTGACCGTTTCCGGGCAGCTTCATGTCGAAGCCCTCCACCATGGGAACATA
>CACWYF010000235.1 GCA_902765035.1 uncultured Eubacteriales bacterium | reverse complement strand
TGAATCTCTTTCTGAGTTCAGACAGGTATTCAAGCGGACCACCAAGGAATGCAACGTTGCCCCTGATCGGATGCCCGCAGGCAAGTCCGGATATCATCTGATTCACAACAGCCTGGAAGATGGATGCAGCTATGTCTGCGGTCTTGGCGCCGTCATTGATCAGAGGCTGGATGTCGGTCTTGGCAAAAACTCCGCATCTGGATGCAATAGGATAAATGATCGAATAATCCTTTGCAGCTTCATTCAGGCCACCGGCATCAGTGTTGAGAAGCACCGCCATCTGGTCAATAAAAGCGCCTGTGCCCCCGGCACAGGTACCGTTCATGCGCTGCTCTACAGAACTTCCGTAGAATGTTATCTTGGCATCCTCTCCCCCGAGCTCAATAGCAACATCTGTCTGCGGTATTAACTTCTCTACAGCATTGCTGCACGCAATAACTTCCTGCTCGAATTTGATCCCAAAAAGATCAGCAAGAGACAGTCCGCCCGAACCTGTAATTACAGCCTTGAGGTCCAGATCGCCCTTCTCCTCCTTAAGCTGTTCAAGAAGCTCTCCGGCTTTCTCGAAAACGTTGGACATGTGTCTCTCATATTTAGAATATACAATGTTTTCGTTCTCATCCAAAAGGACGAGCTTGACTGTAGTTGAGCCTACATCAATCCCGAGTCTTAGTTCCATGTTATATCCCTTTTAGTAATATATATATAAAACCTCAGATGAAATTCTGAATGAAAGCTGCAATGGGCAGACCGTAAGCCGGGTTCTGTATTAGACGATCATCCATCTAGTACTGCAATTGCTTGCAGCATCAAGCGACTTACCTGCGGGCGGGTACGGGCCGCACCCATTAGCGCCCTGCTCAGTCTTGCTCCGGATGGGGTTTACACGGCTGCTGTGTCTCCACAGCACCGGTGAGCTCTTACCTCACCATTTCAACCTTGCCACGGCATTACCCGTTTCGGCGGAATGTTTCTGTTGCACTTTCCCTACAGTTACCTGCGGCGGACGTTATCCGTCATCCCTGCCCTGCGGAGCCCGGACTTTCCTCATGCGCTGTGCGCACGCGACCGTCTGGTCTACCCATTGATTCAATGCCTTGTTAATTATATTCGGACTTGATCTTTTTTCAATATTTTGGATGTAAATATATGGTTTAGTTATTTTTCTGATTTAAGTTCCCTGAAAAAGTTGATGATTATCAGGAATATGAAAAGAATCCCTATATAACCCTGCGCCGGATACAGGAATTCGACCAGCTTCTTGAAACCTGTCAGTCCGAGAAGAAAACCTGCCGCAGCGCCGGCGACGATTATGTATTTCTTTACCCTGCCGTTTTTTATTCTGGTGCTGAATCCGTAATATGTGCTGGCACCCGTGGAGTAAACGGCGCCGTACAGTACGACCGCATATATCATGTTGAGCAGCGGGGATATCCTCGCTGAGAATCCGAGCATCGGAAGATCAAGCGATGACGAAAAGGCCATGTCGGTGAGCAGAGCTCTGAGCAATAATATGGTAAGTCCTCCGAGACACAGTGTTCCGAGAACAGCTCCCCTGTATGCGTTTGCAGTGTCTTTTGCATTGACGGCACAGCTGCCTGCCATGGTAATCATGCCGAGAGTATTGTATGCCATGAATACGAGTGCAGATACAGGCCAGTTCGGTGACATCCTTCCGGGTCTGTAACCGCTGACGGCACCGCTCTGCCCGAAGTCCATATGTATGGTGAGCAGTATCGTAGCAACGCCTATGACAAAAAGAACAGGAACAAGCAGTCTGAAAACCCCGGATACTCTCTCAAAGTCTCCGAGAACAGTTACTATACAGAGAACAGCTATCACGAGCCCGCCGAACACTTTGCTTATACCGAACTGCTGGTTCAGTAGCGAACCTCCGGCAGCAGTCATGGCGATTATCATGGTGTAATAGATGATGCCGAGGGTCCAGCCGATAACACTGTCGATATATCTGTTTTCAAACGGCGATATAAGTCTGCCGAGATCCGAAGTGTTTTTGCTTCTTGCAATATATGTAAGCATGCAGGCAAGCACGACAAAACATACAGTGCTGAAGACTGCACCGAAGTATCCCTTCTGACCGAATACTCCGAAGAACTGCCAGCATTCTCTTCCTGAAGCGAATCCCGCTCCCATTATTACGCCGATATAGAGCGAAGTTATTTCGATAAAACTGAGTTTCTTCATGATACGGAATGATACGTGTCAACAGCTGCTGATGAGGTCGATCAGGTACTGCCTGTCGCGCTTAAGCTGATCAGATAGCTCTGTGACATCATCTCTGCTGTTTGAGAGATTGTCTATCTGTTCAGCGAGGCTGTCTATCTTCCAGGAGATACGCTTTTCTGCAAGTGCCCTGTCTGCTTCGACCAGTGCTGCAGGGTATTTCCATCTTATGTCATTTTCAGGGTAAGGTGCCTTTCTTGAAGTGAATGACGAAGGTGCGGCTGTAATGATCTCACAGACGAACTTGCCTTCAGGTGCAAGATGCTCGCCTGTAATATCCCATCCGTGCGTATACAGATAAAACCTGAGATTTCCGGAATGCTTCCTCGGCTGAAGTATCAGCTTGCTGAAGGATCTGCTTTTGTCCGGATCGGCATCCAGTATCTCAGCTATCGTAAGCCCGCCGAGTCCGCCGATGATAACATCGTCCACCTCACCGGATTCAATCGTCTCAAGCCCATTGCCTGTCCGGAATGCTGTGTCCGGCACATCGATGCCGCAGTCTCTGAAGGTCTGTACTGCTTTGGCAAGAGAGCCTTCACTTATATCGGACATGATGACATAAGGACTTATTCCTTCTCTCATCAAAAGCATAGGGACGTATCCGTGATCCGTCCCTATGTCTGCAGCTGACTCGCCTTTA
>CACWYF010000234.1 GCA_902765035.1 uncultured Eubacteriales bacterium | reverse complement strand
AACGGCAGTCCCGGACAACTCCGCTGGCTACGCGCGAGGATGACGACGGCGCGGGCTATTACGAGCTTCCGGCGGGGAGCGGAAGCGATCCCGAGGAGCAGCTTCTGCGAAAGCAGACCGCGATGAAGATACACCGCATTTTGCACGACCTGAAGGAGCCGTACAAGGAAGTCTTCCAGCTCAGGACATTCGGCGACCTGAGTTTTGCAGAGATAGGTGAGCTGTTCGGCAAGAGCGAGAGCTGGGCGAGAGTCACCTACTACCGCTCACGAATGATGATCAAGGAGGAACTCGATGAAGATTCAATGTAATATAGCAAAAGACCTGATGCCGCTTTACATAGATGAGGTGCTGTCAGAAGAGAGCAAAGCAGCAGTCGAAGAGCATCTGACAGGGTGCGAGGGCTGCAGGGAATACTACCGCAAAATGCACGATGCAGAGCTGCCTGGAGCAGAGTCCAAAGCCGAAGAAGTTCTCGGCAGGCTCGACGAGGCCGAAAGGCTTAAGAAGCTTAAGAAAAGCATGCTGCTCAAACGGATCAGGACGATAGCCGCTACAGCAGTTGTAGTCGCTCTGATAATTGCCGCAGGGGTCACCCTGATCTTTCACACCCCGAGCTATATCCCTTATGAGGATACCGGGATCCGCATGACGGAGAACGGAGACATGTATGTGGACAAGCCTTATTATGAGTATCGCGGAGAATTCTGGGGCAAAGACGGTGACGGGAACCGCGTTGCGATCTTCTTCCTGACCAGCAGCTATTATTCCAGGAACTGGGAAAAGGTGTCTGAAGATAACAGGCAGCATGTCATGAGATTCCATGCAGCAGAAGATCCGGATGCGGTAGACAAGGTGTATTACCTTCCGGAGAAATACGTGAAAGAGAATAAGCTCCAGGGACTCTTTTCCAAAGACAACACTTTATTCGACCACATCTACAGACAAAGCACAAAGCTGGGTGAAGAGCAGATGCAGGCTGAGATCGATAAGCTGATCGCAGAGATCGAAGGTGAAGCGACAGTTGTCTGGTCCGCTGAATAGCAGAATAATCTGAAAAGCAAAGAGCAGGAAGCACAGCGCTCCATGCTCTTTTCACAAGAAAACCGGCACTAAGGGCAGCTCCACCCTTATGTGCCGGTCTGCTTTTTATGAATTTGGCTTAATTTGACTTTATCTGGTATCGGCAACGGTTATCACATAGCAGCCTTCAGGCGCTGATCCCTCTGGGATATCCTTCCAGGACATCGCCCCGTTCAGCAAATCTTCCTCTTCAGTCCATTCAGCGCCGCCCATGCTGCCAAGAGCAATCACCCGCTCCTCATCCAGTACGAGCTGATCAACGTATGCGATCGCGAAATAGCCCTCTCCTTCATCGTTATATCTGCTGTCATTTACACTCACGCTGAACGCATTGCCCGTGTCACCGTTAACAGTATGCACTTTTATATCTGTCGCAGGGCCGCCGGTGATGAAAAGATACCCTTCTTTTTCGTTAATTTTCAACTCATCAAGTTCGGTCCACTTTCCATTCTCCGAACGCCACAGCTTCAGAAGAAGGTCTCCTTCGGTATGGAATCTGAACAGCTCACTATTATCGAGCACTTCCTTTGCTTCCGGATCGACCGCAATGATATGGGCGGCCTCATCAGCATCCGGTGTGAACCTGGATATACCCGACTTACTGTAGTCAACGCCGTACTTGACAGCACCGCCAAGCCCGCCCCAGGTGAAAATTGCGCCTATGATCAGAAATCCTGCAAGAATCACCGCAGCAACTATGACGAAAGGCTTCCGCTTGTCGCCTTTTCTGAGTACGTCACCGATCGTGTCATACTCTTCGCCTTCCTTCTTATTAGCTCTTATGTCCGCCGGAATCGGAGAGTTTGCATGCTTTGAATACCTGTTATTCTGCGGAAGAGCGATCCCGCCCAGTGCTGCAAGCATTGTGATTGCAAGATTAAGCTGTCTTGGGCTGATCTCTTTGGCCTCGGCAAAGCGCTTCCCCTTCTCTTCAGCTTCGTATATGCTCATGAGATATTTCGACGGATCGATGCCGTCAAAATCTGCAGCATCGTTGTCGATTTCATTGCACATTTCTATGGATGCAGCGATCCCAGCGGTCCCGTCCTGCTGAGCGCGAAGTCTCTCCACATTGCCAGCCAGAACATCATGCAATGTGGTTTTGCCTTCGATAAGATCCCTGATCTCCGGAACACCTACGCCCAGTTTGCGAAGCACGATGATCTTCTGGAACAGCCTGGCATCTTCATCGCTGTAATCACGGTAGCCGTTCTCCGTGCGCGCCGGAGTCACGAGTCCCTGATCCTCATAGTATCTTATGGTTGCCCGGGTAACACCCAGCAAGTCTTCAAGCTCATTTATCTTCACGGCTTTTCACCTCATGTATGTTCATTGTAAACCGTGATGCAACATCATAGTCAAGGCTTTACTGCGAGTATTATACTATTTCCTTGGAGCAGTTCTGTACAGATATAACAGATACCCACCGAGCACTACGACGATAACTATCAGATTCATTATCATTTCAGTACGCGGATCTGATTGTCCTTCTACCCCAAAGGCGCCCATTGCGTTGTTCACTGAATGAAATACTATGCAAGGTATCAGAGATCCTCCACGGTAAAAAATAGTCACGAGCACAAACCCCACGAGTACCGCAAATATGATCTGTACAGCCGATGAAGCAGGAGTGCGGCCGCTTCCGTTTAACAGATTTACGATATGTCCCAGGCCGAAAGTCAGCGATGAGACTATGATCGCAGTCCTGAGGTTGTCCTTTTCCAGGGCTCTGAAGAGGAATCCTCTGAATATCACTTCTTCAATGAATCCGACGCAGAGCATGCTGACCACGAAGCATACAGTCTCCGG
>CACWYF010000233.1 GCA_902765035.1 uncultured Eubacteriales bacterium | reverse complement strand
CGCCAGGACCCCGACATCATGATGATGCGAGAGGGTGACACACTCTATCTGATGTCCCTTGACCGTCTGGGGCGAAACAAGATTGAGGTGAAGCAAGAATTGGAGAACCTGCGGGCTACTGGGGTCAATATCCGCATCCTTGACATTCCCACCACCCTGATGGACTTCGGCCAGTACGGTGACATGCAGCGGGGAATTATGGAAATGGTCAACAATATCCTCTGCTTTGGAGGCATGTTCCCGGGTGAAGAGGATACCATGCATCAGGCGGACGAAAGGCTCAGCGTAGAATCATTCATGAAAATGGCGCGCATTTACGCAAGAGCTATTTACGCTCTCTGCTGCAAATAGTTATTTTCAGAAATCTGTTTCAGGGCGTGGTGAAAGTCCACACCGGTGGTGAACGCTGACAGGCGCAAGTCCACGAGCCGTAAGGCCGAACTGGTGAGATTCCAGTACCGACGGTATAGTCCGGATGAAAGAAACATTACATTACAGGGACATAGAGAAGTATGTTGTGATGGAATGGCCTTGACCCCAGGATCAGGGCCATTATTAATGCCTGACAGATTCCACTAATTACTATCCCATTCAATTAGGAGGAATATGTTATGAACAATTCAAGACTCAGCACGGCGATGATCGCCAGACTCGCAATGATGACAGCAGTATCTCTGGTGCTGCTGCTGATCGTAAGGATACCTTTCCCGCCTGCACCATTCCTGGTGTATGATCCGGCAGATGTGCCTATCTATATCACGGCATTCGCGTTCGGTCCGGCTGCGGGACTCATAGTGACACTTGTTGTCTGCCTCATCCAGGCATTCATGCTCGGGGGCGACGGACTGTACGGATTCCTGATGCACTTCGTTGCTACAGGTATCGTGGCAGTCGTTATCGGACTCATGTATGCCAGGAACAAGACCAGAAAGAGAGCGGTAGTATCCCTCGTGACTGGAGTGATCGTGGCAACAGCTGTGATGTGTGTAATGAATCTCATCGTCACACCGCTGTACATGGGAGCTCCGAGAGAAGCGGTAGTTGCAATGCTGCCGACAGCGATCATTCCGTTCAACCTGCTCAAGGCAGGACTCAACGCGGTGCTGACATTCGTTCTCTACAAGAGAGTCAGCGGATTCCTGCACAGAGGATCAACGGTAGCTGCTGCTGAGAGCGCAGAGCAGAACCCTGCAGAATAGGCAAAGAATGAAACACATTGAAAAAGGAACTTTTTTCATAAACAGTGAGGCTGAGACGCGCGCTCTCGGCCTCACTATCGCTGAGGCGGCAGAGCCCGGTGACATAGTCGCTCTTATCGGTGACCTCGGAACAGGCAAAACAGCACTGACCAAATACATCGCTGAGGGACTGGGAGGTAAGGAAGAAGTAATCAGTCCTACATTTACCATCGTCAGAGAGTACAGAAGCGGAAGGCTGCCTCTGTACCATTTTGACGTTTACAGACTTTCGGACGGAATGGAATTTCTGGACACGGGAGCGGAAGATTATCTTGAAGACAGCGGGCTTTCTGTAATAGAATGGGCTGATATCGTAGCAGATGTGCTGCCTCCTGACGCGCTCGTGGTGATGATCGAGTATGCTGAAGAAGGAAAGCGTAAAGTAACTGTATTATGATCAATATACTTGCACTTGAAACAACAGGTAAATACGGATCGGCGGCTGTCATAAAAGAAGACGGCTCCGTTTACTGTGCTTCATCTGAGACTGAGATGAATCATCTCAAGGACATCATCACAATAAGTGATGAGGCAGTAAAGGCAGCGGGGATCAGCAAGAAGGATCTGACTCACGTTGCCGCATCTGCAGGACCGGGATCCTTCACAGGCATCAGGATCGGAGTCACAACAGCAAGGACTCTCGGACAGATGCTCGGCATCCCCTGCATCGCTGTTTCTTCACTTGAAGCAATGGCACAGAGAGTGCTCTCGGAGGCAATCGCTGCAGGCGCTCTGTATGTGGTTCCTGTAATAAATGCAAGAAGACATCAGACCTATGCGGGTGCATGGCAGGCTGTTTTCACCAGTGACGGTGAGCATCAGAGCATCGTCAGCGAGATGCCTGAGAAGCAGTACATGATAGAGGATCTGCTCGCTGAGCTGACTGACAGAGTCATGGAAAACGGCGGCAGGGTATTCTTCACAGGCGACGGCATTGATGCGTACGGGGACATCATAGAAGATGCCTTTGATGCGAAGGGGATCAGAGGACAGCTGATCCTTGCAGATGAAGGGATCAGATATCAGGATGCCGGCAGTGTGGCTAAGATCGCACTGGCTAAGGCTGAAAGAGGAGATACCCTTACATATGACAGGCTGCTTCCGGAGTACATGAGACTTTCGGAAGCTGAACAGAGGCTCAGAGACGGGACTCTGAGCGATAAGATAAAGAAAGCGAGGTAGTCATGGCGGTTCTCAGGATCAGACAGGCAAGGCTGTCCGATGTACCGGCTCTTGCAAGAATAGAGAGGGACTCTTTCGTGTCCCCATGGAGTGCAGAAGAAATCGCGCGCGACGTTTCGTTCAATGAGAAATCATACGTCGCCGTAGCTGAAATAAACGGTGAACCGGTAGGCTACGCGGACATGTGGCTCGTAGCTGGTGAGGCCCAGCTGTACAACATCGTGGTAGACCCGGCATACAGGGGAAATGAGATCGGATTCAGACTCATGCAGCATATGATCGGGGTAGCTTCGCGCACCTGCGGTGTGATCAATCTTGAAGTGAGACACAGCAACGTACCTGCTATTTCCCTCTACCGCAAGAGCGGATTCAGAGAGGTCGGCAAGAGAAAAGGGTATTACAGAGATAACGGAGAAGATGCGGTCCTGATGGACAGGGACCTCAGTGAAGAAGATGAAAACAGCGGGGAAGGAAACGACCTCGAAGTGG
>CACWYF010000232.1 GCA_902765035.1 uncultured Eubacteriales bacterium | reverse complement strand
CATCGATGAGATCGCAAAGCGAGGCAAGGATGCAAAGCAGATCCTCAAGGACTGGCTGATGCACTACCGCAACCTCATGGTCGTAAAGTATGTCGCCAAGCCGGGAAGGATCATCGGATCCTCTGCGGAGAATGCAGCAAGGCTGAAGGCTCAGGCGGATACCATAGACATCGCTTCAATAGAGGCAGCCATAAGGCTCCTCTCTGAGTATATAAATATAGGAAGATATTCTGACAGGCCGAGGATACTCCTCGAGACTGCTGCGGTAAGGATCGCAGGCGGGCTCAGCGGAGCATCATACACCACGCAGCCGCTTACAGCAGGTCAGACGATGCCTGCAGGACAGGCTGCAAGGCCGGCAGCATCAGGTACTGCCAGTATTGTAACAGGCACTGCAGCACAGTCTGCAGGCAATACAGCACGGCAGACCGTGGGCTCTATGGGAAGTTCTTCAGGATATGCGGACAGGACTCAGCCGGCTTCTAATCCGGGACAGGCGGCGGCAAACAGTGCAGGCGCTCCTGAGGACGATGAGCCGCTTGAGATGATAGCATCGGCACCGCGCGAGAAGACGGGAAGCCCTGAGATCATGTGGAACACTGTCGTCGACACCATCGCAAGAGAGGACAGGAGTTTTGTCAGCTTTGTCGGAAGACATTCCAGAGGAACGCTGTTTGAGTCGGGCGAGCTGGTCGTGACCGTAAGGCCTAACAAGATCAAGCATGCTGAAGACAAGCTCGTGGAGATAACAAGGATCGCGAGAGGTCTGTACGGGCAGGAGGTCTTCGTTACTCTGAAGGCCGGAGACCCGGAGGCAGCAGGAGGAAAGGCGGAAGCGGTATCCGAGCAGGAGACAGCAAAAATCATCGATGATGATGCTATCGTGAGCGATATAGCTGCTGATGTCGAGAGCCTGTTCGGCATGAAGCCTGAGATAACAGGCTAGGAATCTTACGCATAAAGCGCCTGATACAGTACTTATAATATAACGACAACAATCATAATATTTTTAATACCAAACAAGGAGATTTTGACACAATGGGAAAAGGAATGAGAGCAGGCAAGAAGCCTAAGAACAAGCCAAGCGGCGGAGATATGCAGAAACAGCTCAGACAGCTGCAGCAGATGCAGGCTGAAATGGAGCAGACTCAGGCTGAACTTGCTGAAAGAGAGATCACCACTACAGCCGGCGGCGGTGCCATCGAGGTAACCGTAAACGGAAACAAGGAGATCACCAAGCTCGTTATTGACAAGGACGTTGTTGATCCTGATGATGTTGAGATGCTTCAGGACCTGGTAATGGCTGCAGTAAATGAGGCTATGAGACAGGTTGAGGAGCTCGTTGAGTCCGAGATGAACAAGATCACCGGAGGATTCGGTGGAATGGGTATCCCGGGTCTGTAATGAGACAGTATCCGAGAGCGTTAAATAAATTAATAAATGAACTGAGCAAGCTTCCGGGCATCGGCGGAAAGACCGCCCAGAGGCTCGCTTTTCATATTCTTAGTCTTTCGGACCGCGAGGCTGAGGCCCTGGCGGAGGCTATTGTCAGTGCCAAGAAGAACCTCAGGTACTGCAGCGAGTGCGGGAACCTTACCGATCAGGACAAGTGCCTGATCTGTTCTGATGCGACAAGAGACAGATCGGTCATCTGTGTGGTTGAGACACCTCAGGATGTCGTAGCCATGGAACGCATCAGAGAGTACAAGGGCCTGTATCACGTGCTACACGGAGCGATCTCACCTGCCGAGGGGATAGGTCCGAACGACATCAATCTGAAGTCCCTGATCACAAGGCTGCAGGCAAGTGATGAAGTGAAGGAGATCATTATAGCGACCAACCCTAACATCGAGGGCGAGGCGACAGCCATGTATATTTCCAGACTTCTCAAGCCGGCAGGGATCAAGGTGACGAGAATAGCGCACGGCATACCTGTAGGCGGGGATCTTGAGTATGCCGATGAGGTCACCCTCCTCAAGGCGATCGAGGGAAGGCGCGAACTGTAAAATCAAGGGTAGACGGGATTCCTTGAGCCGCACATCAGCAGCTGATTCTGCGGCGATGATTCGAAGAGAAAAGAGGGATCCAATCATGAAAAATAAACTGACAATGAAGGAGACGGTCATTGTCGCCAGTACACTGTTCGGCATGTTCTTCGGTGCCGGCAACCTGATCTTCCCAGTGCATCTCGGACAGATGGCGGGAAGCAATTCATGGCCTGCGATCATAGGTTTCGTAATTACTGCCGTAGGCATACCGATCCTTGCGGTCGCTGCGATAGGCAACACGCACAGCGATGACCTGCAGAATCTTTCAGGCAAAGTCTCCGGCTGGTACGGCGTGGTGTTCACGACGGTACTGTATCTGACGATAGGACCGTTTTTCGCAATACCGAGATGTGCTACTGTTTCGTTCACAACAGGCATAGCGCCTCTGATAAGTGAATCCGCATTCAGAGCAGGGCAGCTGCTATTCACATTCGTGTTCTTCGCTGTCGTGCTGTTCTTCTCGCTGAAGCCGAGCGGGATCACGACCTGGATCGGACGGATCATCAACCCGGTGTTCCTTGCTTTTCTGACGCTGCTCATAATCGTAGCAATGATCCATCCGGGAGCGGCAGTCGCAGACGTGGCACCGGAAGCGGACTATGTTAACGGGGCACTGTTCAATGGTTTTGTTGAGGGCTACGGCACGATGGATGCGATTGCCGGACTGGCGTTCGGGATCGTAATAATCGGTGCGATAAGAGAACTCGGCATCAGCGATGACGGCGATGTCGCAAGGGAAACACTGAAAGCCGGCATATACACCGGAGTTCTGATGGCAGTCATATACCTCCTGACCATACTGATGGGAGCTCAGTCCAGAGGACTGTTCGAGACATCAGACAACGGAGCGATAGCACTTACGCAG
>CACWYF010000231.1 GCA_902765035.1 uncultured Eubacteriales bacterium | reverse complement strand
GACATAGACTTCAAGAAGAAGAACGGGTTCGGCCGCAGCGTCGAGCTCAGCAGGCATTACGGCCTGTACAGGCAGAACTTCTGCGGCTGCGAGTATGCACGTGCAGCCATGAAGCAGAAATAAAAAAGGAGAAATATCATGAGCAAGTTATTCGTTCCAAAGGACTACAAGCCTATTCTTGATCCGACCGAGACGCAGAGGGCGATCGTCAGGATCAAGACTCACTTCCAGAGAGAGCTCGCGTACTCGCTGAATCTCGGCAGAGTCAGCGCGCCGCTTTTCGTTTTCCCTGAAACAGGTCTGAACGACAACCTGAACGGAGTTGAGAGAAGAGTAGACTTTACCATCAAGGATCTTGATGAGCGCCATGTTGAGGTAGTGCAGTCTCTTGCAAAATGGAAGAGAAACGCTCTCGGAAAGTACGGTGTGCAGCCGGGCAGGGGCATTTACACTGACATGAATGCGATCAGAAGGGATGAGGAACTTGACAACATCCATTCAATATATGTTGACCAGTGGGACTGGGAGAAGGTCATCACAGCTGATCAGAGGAACAACGAGTTCCTTGAGCAGCAGGTAAGGATCATCTACAGATGTCTTCTTGAGCTGGCCGGATACATAAACGACCAGTATCCTGAGGTAAGAGTCGAGCTGCCTGAGAGGATCAAGTTCATCGATTCCCAGGACCTCGAGAACTGGTATCCTGACAGCACATCCAAGGAAAGAGAGAGATTCGCTGCAGAGGAGTTCGGAGCTATCTTCGTAAAGAGGATCGGAGGAGCTCTCTTATCCGGAAAGCCGCATGACGGCCGCTCACCTGACTATGATGACTGGGAACTCAACGGAGACATCATCCTGTGGAACCCGGTACTTGAGGATGCCTTTGAGATCAGCTCGATGGGCATCAGAGTCAACAGCGAGTCCATGCTCAGACAGCTTGAGATCGACGGAAAGATGGACAGAAAGGACATGCCTTACCATCAGGGCGTTATCAACGGAACACTTCCGCTGACCATCGGCGGCGGTATCGGTCAGAGCAGACTCTGCATGTTCTTCCTTAGAAAGGCTCACATCGGAGAGGTCCAGGTATCCGTATGGCCTGATGATATGGTCGAGGAATGCGCAGAAAGCAACATCTTCCTGCTGTAAGCTGAGCTTCCGGCTTGAGAAACCGCGCTGTGCGAAGGAGTTTACCGCAAATATAATATCGTAAAGCGGCGCTCCGGGCATACAAACTATCACAATAAACCGACTGCTGCCGCATTTACGGCAGCAGTTTTGCATAAGAACCGGCATCTTTGACATAAGAAGCAGCAGTTTTGCGCCGGAAAATGTATAATATACGTGTATGAAATATATTGATGTAGTTATCGACAATAAGAGCAATAACACGGACACTTTCTTCACCTACGCCGCGCCGGATGAGGTGGGACCGGGTGCCCGTCTTACTGTGCCTTTCGCCAGGAGGAAGAAGCCTGTCGATGCCTACTGCATCAGGGAGAATCCGGCGCCTTCATTCGATGCGAGCAGGATAAAGGAGATCGCTTCTTACGACCCGGAGCGCTCGCTGTCTGCTGAGATGATAGACACCGCCGTGTGGATGAGAAAGAGATACGGCGTCAAATACATCGATGCCGTCAAGATGTTTACAGTCGGCGGCAAGAAGATCCCGGAGTACAAGCCGTCGGGCAAAATGGCTCATAATCCTGAGTACACGCTGTCACCGGAGCAGAAGCACGCGGCTGAGCGCATATGCGAATATGTCAGCAGGCTTGAATTCAGGCCGTTCCTCATAAAGGGGGTCACAAACAGCGGCAAGACCGAGGTGTACATGCGCACTGTGGAAGAGGTCCTGAAGCAGGGGCGCACTGCCATAGTCCTGCTGCCTGAGATAGCACTGTCGGCTCAGGTCGAGAAGAGGTTTGCTGACAGGTTCGGCGGGGACATGGTCGCGACACTTCACAGCAAGCTGTCCACCAGTGCGAAATTAGGAGAATGGATCAGGATAAAGCGCGGCGATGCCAGGATAGTCGTAGGAGCGAGGACATCAGTATTCGCTCCGCTCGGGAACATAGGCGCGATCATAATAGACGAAGAACACGAGACGACATACAAGTCTGACCACAATCCCAAGTACGAGACAGTCGATGTCGCCTACAGGAGGGCTCAGGCCCACGGAGCTGTGCTGGTCCTCGGAAGTGCGACACCTTCCGTCACATCGTACAGCCGGGCGAAAGCGGGGATCTACGAGCTTCTCGAGATGAAGCATAGGATAGGAGCGAGCACTTTGCCCGTACTTGAGACCGTGGACATGAAGCAGGAGATACGGTCTGGCAACATGGGCGTGATCTCAAGGCGCCTTGCTGAGGAGACCGACAGGGCTCTCAAGCGGGGCGAGCAGGTGATACTCTTCCTGAACAGGAGAGGGTTCTCGACCCAGATACTGTGCCCTGACTGCGGGTATAAGATGACATGCCCGGACTGCGGCATCACTCTGACTTACCACAAGGCGGTGAACGCTGCTGTCTGCCACTACTGCGGACGGAAGTTCCCGCTGCCGGATAAGTGCCCTGACTGCGGCAACAAATTCATAAGATACACAGGCACCGGAACCGAGAAGGTGGAGGAGGCCGTGCAGGAGCTGTGGCCGGACAAGAGCGTTGCGAGATTCGACCTCGACACGGCGGCGAAGAGCGGCAACGCGGGCAAAGTCATAGACGATTTCCAGAAGGGGAAGACGGACATCCTCGTCGGCACGCAGATACTCGCCAAGGGACTCGACTTCAGGAATGTCGGGCTCGTCGGTATCATCAATGCTGATGTGAGCCTGAATATCCCGGATTACAGGTCGTCAGAGAGGACGTACCAGCTGATAACCCAGGTCGCGGGAAGGGCCGGAAGGGCCGGCGGAGAGA
>CACWYF010000230.1 GCA_902765035.1 uncultured Eubacteriales bacterium | reverse complement strand
TTTCTTGATCTCTCTTACCTTGTCTACGGAGATGCCCATCTCCTTGGCGATCTCTTCACTGGTCGGCTCACGTCCGTATTCCTGAAGGAGCTGTCTGGAGATCCTGATCAGCTTGTTGATAGTCTCGACCATGTGTACAGGGATTCTGATAGTCCTTGCCTGGTCGGCAATGGATCTTGTGATCGCCTGTCTGATCCACCAGGTCGCATAGGTTGAGAACTTGTAGCCCTTGGTGTAGTCGAACTTTTCAACTGCCTTGATAAGACCGAGATTTCCTTCCTGGATGAGATCAAGGAAAGAAAGACCTCTGTTGAGGTATCTTCTTGCGATACTTACTACGAGTCTGAGGTTGCTCTCACAGAGCTTCTTCTTGGCCTCCTCATCGCCCTGTTCGATCCTGATAGCGAGTTCTCTTTCCTCTTCTGCGGATAACAGAGGAACCTTGCCGATTTCCTTGAAATACATTCTGACCGGGTCATCGGTTGGAATGTTCTTGGCAGAATCAGTTACTTCGATCTCACCTGTCGCCTTGATGACAACGCCGCTCTTCTTCTCATCTTCAAGGTTACCGGTGATGTCATCGTCATCATCGAGATCCATGTCGTCAAGATCAAGAAGGTCATCATCGTCAAGATCTGCGTCGTCTTCCAGTTCGTGAGAGGAAGGCTCTCTGGTATCAACAAGGCTGATTCCCTTGCTTTCAACAATATCATACACTTCCTCAAGAAGGTCCTTGTCAGGATTGGAATCTGAAAGCATGATATTGATTTCGCCATATGTGATCTCGTTGCCTGTCTGCTTTGCAGATTCGATTATGGAATGAGCGAGTTCTTCAGCTTTACTCATTTCAAATGTGTTTTCTTCTTCTGCAACAGCTTCATTCGCTTTTACCTTGTTTTTGTTCTTTTCAGGCATTCTTTTCCTCCATTGTCTGATTTATGTTGTCTATTAGTTTATCCAAACGGATCAGTCTGCCTGCTATTTGTTCAATTTCATCCTCTCTGCCGGTCTTTTCGGCTATCGAGAGCTCGTTCATGAGTTCAGACTTTTCCATTTTGTAATTGTTGATAAGATAGCTTGCCCGGGTTTCCCTGTAGAATGCTTCGTCATCAGGTCCTATCTGGACTGAAGCTGCATATCTTCTGAAAAGGGATTCCTCATCAGGATCGAGAAACGCTGCGATCCGTTCCGGATCTATTCTGTGCATTCCGTTCTCAGCGCCGTCCTGCAGTGCAGTTGCAGCTCTCAGAACAGAGGAAGCGATCGGTGATCGTATCTGGATCCCGTCCTCGGAATATCTCCTGATATATCTCGTATTTTCAAGTGCCAGCAAAGCAAAGGACATCTCTATGCGTTCGTCTATGCTGGTGTCGTTCTGTCTTCTTCGCTCAGCACGGTCCGGATACCTTCTCTGCGAAACGGAGCCTGCCGCCGGACGTCTGTTCTCACTTCCGGTCCTAACAGTCATCATTATCGAATGTTCTGATATCCCGAATTCTTCGCTGAGCTTTCTTACGTACAGTTCCTGCTCGACTGGGCCAAGAGATCTCAGGACAGGTACTATGTTCTCGATATATGCAAGAACACCCATGTCCGTGGTGAGATCAAACCCTTCCCTTGCAAGTCTCAGCCTGAATTCAGCTGCAGGAACTGCGTCGTCGACAAGTCTCAGGAACTCTTCCTTTCCGTTCTTCTGTATGAATTCATCCGGATCTTTGCCGCCCGTTACAGTCAGGACTCTCGGCTTTCCGCCGGCACCGTTAATAACGGAGATACCTCTCAGAGCAGCGTTGATTCCTGCCGAATCCGAGTCATATGACAGGACGATGTTCTTTGAATAACGGCATAGAAGCTTAGCCTGATTGTCAGTCAGGGCTGTACCAAGTGATGCAGCGACATTGCGTACGCCGCTCTGATACAGCGATATAACGTCCATATATCCTTCGACGATTATAGCTCTGCCGGCTGACGATATTTCATTCTTGGTAAAGTTCAGGCCGAAAAGGTTGTTTTTCTTGAGAAATATCTCGCTCTCCGGTGAATTCAGGTATTTTGGCTTGATATCTCCTATCGCCCTGCCTCCGAATCCTATGACCTTATCCTGTGTATTGATGATCGGAAAGATGACTCTGTCACGGAACTTGTCATACAGACCTCCTCGGCCCGAATTGGCAAGTCCAAGTTTGAGAAGCTCCTCATCTGTAACGCCTTCAGACCTGAGATAGTCTGACAACGCAGTTCCCGATGCGGGAGCATATCCCAGTCCGAATTTGGTTATAGTATCATTCGAAAGCCCCCTCTTGCGGAGGTATGCAAGGCCCTTGTTGCCACTGACCGAAAGACAGTTGTAGAAGTATCTGGCAGCCTTGGCATTTATCTCATAATATCTGGAATAATCCTTTTTCGGTGCAGAATGCCGTTTCTCCGGCATTTTGATCCCGTATTCACCGCAGAGTTTCTCAACCGCCTCCATGAAAGGCAGTTTGTAATACTCCTGAACGAACTTGATGACATCACCCTTCTTGCCGCAGCCGAAACAGTTGAAAATCTGTTTCTCCTCATTGACCATGAAGGACGGAGTCTTCTCTGAATGGAACGGGCAGAGACCTTTATAGTTTGCGCCTGCCTTCTTCAGATCGACTTCACGGCCGACAACATCAACGATATTGACCTGAAGCTTGAGTTCGTCAATGAAGTTGTCCCATGCCATAAGCCGTGTTACCTCCAGCTCTGTGGTACGAAAAGTCTGTCATACAGTCTCAGAGCATATCTGTCTGTCATGCCCGAGATCCAGTCCTTGACAGCAACGTTTGTACCATCTTCCTTTTCGATTTCTTTATATACGCCGGGTATCTCATCCGGATGCTCCAGAAAGTACCCGTACAGCGATCTTATGATAAGATCGACTTTCTCCTTATCCGTAACA
>CACWYF010000229.1 GCA_902765035.1 uncultured Eubacteriales bacterium | reverse complement strand
CATGCGAAAATGAGTGTACAAGAGGACAGATCGACCAGGCTGTTTCGATAGACGAGATCAAGAAGTTCATCGCTGACAGGGAGATCGAGCAGGCAAACAGATATATACCTGAGAAGATACACAACTTCGGCAACAAGATAGCTGTTATCGGTTCGGGACCGGCAGGTCTTTCATGCGCATACTTCCTTGCTCTTGACGGGCATAATGTCACAGTATTTGAGAAAGACACCAAGCCGGGCGGACTCCTTACAAGCGCTATCCCTGCATTCAGACTTGAGAAGGATGTAGTAGATGCAGAAATCGACGTGATCAGAGCACTGGGTGTCAAGTTCGTATGCAACACTGAGGTAGGCAAGGATGTGACAATCCCTGAGCTCCGTGAGCAGGGCTTTGAAGCATTCTATCTCGGCATAGGTCTCCAGAGCGGAGGCAAACTCGGAATCCCTGGCGATGATGCTCAGGGTGTAATGCCTGGTGTTGATTTCATCAAGAGCATCAACAGAGGCAACGATGTGAAGCTCAGCGGCAAAGTAGTTGTCATCGGCGGCGGAAACATCGGTGCTGATGTCGCACGTACTGCAATCAGATACGGAGCTAAGAGCGTAGATCTCTACTGCCTTGAATCCTATGATGAAATGCCAATGGGTGAAGAGGATCAGGAATACTGCAAGGCTGACGGCGTTACCATCCACGATGGCTGGGGACAGACTGAGATCATCAAGAAGGCAGGCAAGTGCAAAGGCATCAAGTTCAGAAAGTGCGTATCTGTTAAGAACAAAGAGGGCAGATTCGACCCTAAGTTCGACGACAGCATCACAGAGGAAGCTGAATGCTCAACAGTACTCTACTGCATAGGACAGAAGCCTGACTGGAAGAACCTCCTCAAGGGCGTAAATGTAGAGCTCGACAAGAGAGGTCTCGTCATAGCAGATGAGCTGACATATCAGACAAGCGAGCCTGATATCTTCGCAGGAGGAGACATCTATACAGGAATGAAGTTCTGCATCGATGCTGTAGCTGCCGGAAAGCAGGGCGCTATATCGATCAACCGTTTTGTGCAGGAAGGTTGCAGCCTGACGATCGGAAGAGACCGCCGCGTATTCAAGGCTCTTGACAAGTCTGATCTTGATTATGACCATATCAGCTATGACAACACATCAAGACAGAAGCCTCACATCGATAAGAGCAAAACTCTGACCAAGTACGACGACAGGCTCACATTCACTGAGGAGCAGCTCAAGGCTGAGACTGAGCGCTGCCTCAAGTGCGGAGCTACCATCGTTGATCAGAATAAGTGCCTCGGATGCGGTATCTGCACGACCAGATGCAAATTCGACGCTATTCACCTGATCAAGAAATTCGATGAACCTATCCGCGGAATGCGTTTCCGTAAGGGCTACATGGAGAAGTACAAGGCAGACAGGCAGATGAAGATCGCCGTCAGAAAGTTCAGAGAGTATGACAATAACCGTACTCCTAAGGAATAGAGCGATTCTGCGGGAAGCAAAAGAGTTTGATCAAGAAAGCAGCTGAGAGGCAATTATGCATGAACTTACACTTCTGTTCGGCGTAGCTGAGCAGGTTGGAAAGGTAACAGAAGAAAACGGCATCGATCATATCGATGCCGTTGTACTTGATATCGGAGATCTGACCGCAGTCATACCTGAATTCATGATGGACGGATATCAGGTCATTTCCGATGAATATGTTTTTCTGAGAGGCTCAGAGCTGATCATCAACAGGATAAAAGGAATTGCCCGCTGCAGTGACTGCGGAGAGGATTATTACGTTGTTGAGAACGAGGGCATATGCCCTGAGTGCGGCAGCCAGAGGAAGGACATCCTTACCGGAAAAGAATTCCTGATCAGAGAGGTCCGGGTGCTTGAGCACGGGGAACCTGATCTTTGAATGTCCTGACAGCAGCGACTGTCAGCAGGATGATAACAGCATAGTAAACTGCCATATTGACATATGAGAATGAGTCAATAGACAGCATGTTATGTTTTGCTGTCCATTTGCACTGATTATAGCGTATATGTGAAAGGAATTCATCAAATGTTCACTCAAAGAAGTGGAGATACGGATATTTACTGTGATAAAATCTCTATGTAAGTTGCAACATGATAGTTAACGGATAAGCATTATCTGACAAATATATCATCTGTATGAAAAAACACCGCAAATCCATGAAAAGATTGATAATAGGATTTCTGTTTGCTGCACTGATCACTGCAGATGTGATAATGTGGGCGGGTCATATAGGGACGCTTACGCCTTATGCCATCTCATATGAGAATCAGGAGATATGCAGGGTCAGAAATAAAGAGACTGCAAGCAAGGTCCTTAATAATGTTTTCGAGGACATGACTCAGGACGATACGAATATTGCCGCCATCAGCTCAGATTTTCACATAGAGAAGGGCGGAACGGGTGAGATCGTTTCTGAGGAGGAGGCTGTCGATGCTGTTATCACATCTGCTGAAGACAGCGGTGCGACCATCAAGATCGCTTCTTCGAAGATTTCTACAGAGACATTCACACCGACACCTGACTACAAGGAGAACGGCCAGATGTTTGCCGGTGATGCAGAAGTAATAAGCGAGGGCAGTGACGGCGAGAAAGAGGTAGGTGTCACTTATACCACAGTCAACGGAGCAGTAAAGGATAAGGATAAGACCGATCTCGAGATTCTCGATGAAGGAGTGCCTGCGGTAATAGAAAAGGGCACACTCGGACTTCCTAACGGAGAGACCTGGCAGGAATATGAAGGGGAGCCGGTTGCCAACAGCGGAGACGATATCATAACCACGGCCAAGCAGTATCTGGGTCTCCGTTATGTATGGGGCGGCAAGAGCCTTGAGACAGGGGTAGACTGCTCCGGCTTCGTCATCGCTCTGTACAGAGAATATGGAATGAATCTGAACTATCCGCTGTATGAGGAGGGCAGAGCCGTTTC
>CACWYF010000228.1 GCA_902765035.1 uncultured Eubacteriales bacterium | reverse complement strand
TGAACTCGAAGCCTTCGCCCGGCTCTCTCGGGTACAGTCTGATCTTGACATGTGCGTACTGTCCGCTTCCGCCGGACTGCTTTGCATGCTTGCAGTCGACATCTGCTGTGCCTCTGACTGTCTCCTTGTAGGAAACCTGCGGCTTACCGACATTAGCCTCGACCTTGAACTCTCTTAAGAGTCTGTCAACGATGATCTCAAGATGGAGTTCTCCCATACCTGCGATGATCGTCTGTCCTGTATCCGGGTTGGTGTATGTTCTGAATGTAGGGTCTTCTTCTGCCAGCTTGGCAAGTGCAAGGCCCATCTTTTCCTGACCGATCTTAGTCTTAGGCTCGATAGCGATCTCGATTACAGGATCAGGGAATTCCATGGACTCAAGGATGATCGGATGCTTCTCGTCGCAGAGAGTATCACCTGTGGTGGTGAACTTCAGTCCGACTGCGGCAGCGATATCTCCGGAGTAAACCATGTCGATCTCGTTTCTGTGGTTGGCATGCATCTGGAGGATCCTTCCGATTCTCTCCTTGCGGTCCTTGGTCGCATTATATACGTGCGAACCGGACTGGAGAGTTCCGGAGTATACTCTGAAGAATGCAAGCTTACCGACGAACGGGTCTGCCATGATCTTGAATGCGAGAGCTGCGAACGGCTCATTATCTGATGCAGGTCTGTCTTCTTCCTTCTGTGTGTAAGGGTTAACGCCCTTGATAGCAGGAATGTCGAGTGGTGACGGCATATAGTCGATCACGCCATCCAGCATCAGCTGAACACCCTTGTTTCTGTAAGCCGAGCCGCAGAAAACAGGATACATCTCGCCCTTGATCGTCTGCTGACGGATAACTCTCTTGAGATCCTCTTCAGGGATATCCTCACCCTCAAGATACATCATCATGAGTTCCTCGTCGCATTCGCATACGGACTCAAGCATCTTTTCTCTCCATGCCTTGGCTTCATCAAGCATGTTCTCAGGAATTTCTTTTTCGTCGAATGCTTTGCCCAGGTCATCGTTATGATAAATCTCGGCCTTCATCTTGATGAGGTCGATGATTCCGATGAAATCCGCCTCAGATCCGATAGGGATCTGAACAGCAACAGCGTTAGCCTTGAGTCTGTCATGGATCATGTCCAGGACCCTGTAGTAGTTGGCTCCGAGGATATCCATCTTGTTGACGAATATCATTCTAGGAACTCCGTACTTCTCAGCCTGTCTCCATACAGTCTCACTCTGAGGCTCAACGCCTCCCTTAGCGCAAAGTACCATTACGGCACCGTCGAGTACACGCAGGGATCTCTCTACCTCTACGGTAAAATCCACGTGTCCCGGTGTGTCGATGATGTTTATTCTTGTGTGTTTCCACTGAGCAGTAGTAGCGGCGGAAGTAATGGTGATACCGCGTTCCTGCTCCTGCTCCATCCAGTCCATGGTAGCAGCGCCTTCATGAGTCTCACCGAGTTTGTGAGTCCTGCCGGTGTAGAAGAGGATTCTCTCCGTTGTTGTTGTCTTGCCGGCATCGATATGCGCCATGATACCAATATTTCTGGTGTGCTCAAGCTCAAATGCTCTTCCCATCATTTCCTCCTTTCTACATGTTTACTAAGATTCTTTTCTGCATACAGTACCTGCGCAGACTAGAATCTGAAGTGTGCGAACGCCTTGTTTGCTTCTGCCATCTTGTGGGTATCTTCCTTCTTCTTTACGGATGATCCTGTGTTGTTGGCAGCATCCATGAGCTCTCCTGCCAGTCTGTCTGACATCTTTCTCTCACTTCTTGCTCTTGTATATCTGGTGAGCCATCTGAGGCCGAGAGTCTGTCTTCTCTCAGGTCTGACTTCGATTGGCACCTGATAGTTCGCACCACCGATTCTTCTAGCTTTAACTTCGAGAACTGGCATGATGTTGTTCATAGCCTTCTCAAATACTTCGAGAGGTTCTTCACCTGTCTTCTCTCTGATCGTCTCAAATGCGTCATAAACGATAGTCTGAGCTACGCCCTTCTTACCGTCGAGCATGATGCTGTTGATCAGCTTGGCAACTACTACGCTGCCGTATACAGGATCAGGAAGAACTTCTCTCTTAGGTGTGTTACCTTTTCTTGGCACTTCTCTTCCCTCCTTCTGGAATTGAATAGGTACTCGTTGACCGTCCCGTGATCTTCTTCAGACAGCAGATTCAGCTGCCTTACTCGCCGGCCGGCCCCCGTGGCGCTCTCTATATAGAATAAAGAATGCCCTGTACTGAGTATTAGTTTGCATGATTCTATCGGAGGAGCTTGCCTCCGTAGATCAAGCATTTCTCACTTACGCCAACGGCGTATGATCAATGAAATGCTTACTTTTTCTTAGGTCTCTTTGCACCGTATTTTGAACGGCCCTGTCCACGGTTTGCAACGCCGGATGCATCAAGTGTTCCTCTGATGATGTGATATCTAACACCAGGGAGGTCCTTAACTCTTCCGCCTCTTACAAGAACTACAGAGTGCTCCTGCAGATTGTGTCCGATACCAGGAATGTAAGCAGTAACTTCCATTCCGTTGGTAAGACGAACTCTTGCAACCTTTCTCAGAGCTGAATTCGGCTTCTTAGGAGTTACAGTCTTAACTGCTACGCATACTCCTCTCTTCTGAGGGGAATTAACGTCGGTAAGAGTCTTGCGAAGTGTGTTCATGTTCTTACCAAGTGCAGGTGCTGTAGACTTCTTGACAGTGCTCTGTCTGCCCTGACGTACTAACTGGTTAATTGTAGGCATTCTTTTCTCCTTTCTTCCTAGATTTTTTGTTATATGTATCCAGCTCTCCTAAAGAGAGTCTCGAACTTCATAATCTTACTGTCAAAGCATTGTAAAGTCAATACTTCGACAGTATTTTTGTCTGCACAACAGAGTCAATCAGCGATTGAGGTGAAAAAACACCGCAATCGCTGATATTTACCCTTATTTACTAAGTAAAACGAAGCATTTTTCGTTTATTCAAGTATAACTGTTTCGCCATATACTACCGGCTCTTCTTTAGGCTCTT
>CACWYF010000227.1 GCA_902765035.1 uncultured Eubacteriales bacterium | reverse complement strand
CACTCTTTGCAAAAGTCTTGTCCCATTCCTGTACCATCGTGAGCTCTTCTTTCTTTATCATCTCTGATTCTCCTTTTTCAATTGTGCTTAAGTGATTTCTTTCGTGCAAAACGATCATCTATGCGTGCTGCTCAGACGCTTCCGAAGCCATCTTTCCGGCTGAACGGATCAGGCTGTCCATGCGGTCCACATTACGCTGCTTATCGTGCAGCTCATCGAGGAGTGTGCACCTGCAGCTTCTGAGGCACCGGATGATCTCATTATCCATTCCCGCCTCATGCATGCGCCTGACCTTGTCAGCATCTGCATCGCTGCATCCCGCAGCCATCATATTCGCAATGATCATTTCAATGTCTTTATCTTTCATGGCTATATATTATGCCATTGCAAAGTTATTCGCTAATGGTAAAATAGAATATGTGATATTCGTTTATAGAATGTCATGCAGAAGCTATTCGGAATCTGAATTACTAGGGTTTTTCCGGAATCGACCGGTATCGTTCATTGGAGATCAGTGCTATGGAAATAAGACATTTAAGATACTTCCTCGCAGTCGCGAGAGAGGAGAATATGACAAAGGCGGCAGAGCTGCTGCACGTATCGCAGCCTACTCTGTCCAAGACTCTCAAAGCTCTGGAGGAAGAGCTCGGCAAGAAGCTTTTCACAAGGCACAGCTTCAGCATCGAGCTGACTGATGAGGGTATGCTGCTCAGAGACCGCGCCGCTGACCTTGTTGCCATGGCCGATAAGATCGAGCAGGAATTCATTTCGCTCGACGACATCACCGGCGGCGACTTGTACCTAGGGCTTGCTGAGTCCTATCAGATAAGATATCTGGCGCGTGAGCTCGGCAGGCTGAAGTCCGTATATCCGGGTATCAATTACCACTTGACGAGCGGCGACACCGAGCAGGTAACAGAAAAGCTCGACAAGGGCCTCCTTGACTTCGCAGTCATCTGCGAGCCCCCTGACGAGCTTAAGTATGATTATATTGAATTTCCTGAAGTGGATATCTGGGGTGCGGTCATGCCGTCCGGCCACGCGCTTGCCTCAAAGACTGCTGTTACAGTGCAGGACCTTATAGGGCAGCCTCTCTTTGCATCTGAGCAGAGCTGGTACTTCGAAATAAAGGAGTGGGCCGGTGACAAGTTCCCGGAACTGAACCTTGAAGGTTCATCCCGTCTTTCCTATAACGGGTCAATGTTCGCGCTGGAAGGACTCGGTGTCCTGCTGACCTTCAGGAATCTCGTTAACTGTTCTGAAGGCAGCGGACTCACATTCAGACCTCTTGAGCCTCAGCTCGAGACGCACCTGTATCTCATCTGGAATAAGTATCAGACATTCACGCCATTGGCGCAGAAGTTCCTGGATCAGATACAGTCATCTTTTACCACGCTTCATCGCCCGCTACATCATAAATGATTTCTTTTCATTCGTTTTAATACCTCAACTTCCCGCAAATATCCTCTAGCAGTTCTGCGTACTTATGGTGCTTCATCTGCGGGAAAGCTCGCAGCAGTCTCCCTGCTCCGAAATGCCTGCTGCTCAGAATGCGCTCTTCGAGGGCTTTACGCTTAGCCGTAAGTTCAGCACGTGATGCCGCCATCTGAGCGATAGTCTCAGCCTTGCTTGTCTCGATCGCCTCTCTGGCTTCAGTTCTGGCAGCTGAAATATGCTCTATTGCCTCAGCTTCCGCAAGCGAAGCCTGAACTTTGGCTTCATCAACGCGCTGCTTGGTCTCAAGGGTCCTGGTACCGATCTGCGTGCTCAGTTCATTACTGACAACACGCATGCATCTCTGCATCTCATCGATTTCGGCCATGCGCTTGTTGAGTCCGATCATTACACTGACTGAAACAGCAAAGTCCGCGATGTATGTTACTGAGAAAATCCCGATCAGAGCCCAGCCTATATTCTGTGGGATGCGTTCAAGGATGCTGCTCAGCATCGGATATACCGCGCGTACAACAAGCAGAACGGACATGCCCCAGATGATGCTGAACTGGAGACAGATATATCCGTTCAGATTGAAAGGCCTGTCCGAATAGTCCCACCATCTCGCGTGGAATGCCTTATCCAGGATCCACCCGCCGAACAGTTCAACTGCCGTCGCAAGGACGACTCCGAAGATGAAAACCTTGAGAGCGTTTTGCTCATAGAATTCTCCGTCACCTGTTATCTGAAGCAGGAAAAACACCGCCAGCACTCCGAATCCGTATATCGGGCAGACGGGACCGTTCAGAAATCCTCTGTTGACAACCAGCCCCTTGCTCACCGCCTGATATGCCACCTCGACGCACCATCCGAGGAATGAGAATACGAGAAAATATTCAAGAATCGTATAAATAATCTGCAGCGTCATCTTTCAAATAATTTCTATCTCTGATCAGCTGTTGAGAATGTTCATGAACTCCTCGCCTGTGATCGTCTCCTTCTCATACAGGTGAGCTGCGAGTTCGTCGAGCTTCTCTCTGTTCTCGGTCAGGATCTGTACAGCCTTCTCATGCTGCTGCTTGACAAGTTCAACGACCTTCTCATCGATCTTAGCCTGTGTCTCTGCCGAGCATGCGAGCGAAGTGTCTCCGCCGAGATACTGGTTCTGAACTGTCTCCATAGCGACCATGTCGAAGTCATCACTCATGCCGTAGCGGGTGATCATCGCTCTCGCCAGCTTGGTAGCCTGCTCGATATCGTTCGAAGCACCTGTCGTCACTGAGCCGAATACAACTTCCTCTGCGGCACGTCCGCCGGTGAGAGTTGCGATCTTGTTCTCGAGCTCTTCCTTGTTCATGAGGTAGTGGTTGCCTTCATCGACCTGGAGAGTATATCCGAGAGCTCCCGAAGTACGCGGGATGATCGTGATCTTCTGGACAGGAGCTGAATTGGTCTGCTTTGCAGCGACCAGCGCATGGCCGATCTCGTGATAGGCAACTATCTTCTTCTCCTGGTCAGTAAGGATCGAATTCTTCTTCTGGTATCCTGCGATGACTACCTCGATGCTCTCCTCGAAGTCGGTCTGG
>CACWYF010000226.1 GCA_902765035.1 uncultured Eubacteriales bacterium | reverse complement strand
GGGCGGGCTTAATGGCGCACAATATGTACAAGAAAAAAATACCCCCTCATCATTTCTGATGAGAGAGTATCTCTTCGTCATCTTAACTTAATGACATTGAGCCACGAGGGCTATATATACGGTTATCCTGTCACCGGGACAGGAAACAGCAAGCTGAACACCGTCATGTATTCGGTAATAACCGGAATTGATTCAAGTGCTCAGGGTGCAGACATCTACGGCACCAATCTGTACGTATCGAGCTCATACAACGGATATGTGCGGGCTGTAAAGTCATCATTCGTCACAAAGTATGACATCAAGTCACTCATTGACGGCAAAAGCCGCATCAATGTCAGCAAAAAGGAAGTGCGCAGGATAGAAGTACCTAAGATGAACGAGGAAATCCTCATTGAGAACGGGGACCTGTTCATCAATTTTGAGTCGGCATCAGGCGGGTGGAACAATCCGGTCATCAAGACTGACAGGATACTTGCCCTGAGACTGAATCTGTGGAGGTAACGGATCATGTTCAGGAAAGTTCTGAAGGGTATAGCAATTGCTATAGGAGTACTGTTCATAGGGACGATGCTCTTTCTGAGATTTAACGGCGATCCGAATTATCTCCTGAAGAAGGGGGCAGTCACCGTAAAGGAAGGAAAGACAGTCCAGGTATCCGAACGGTACAACAGTCTGGTACCGGTTTCAGGCAGGACAAATATGTTCGTATTCACACCGTCTGAAACTGCAGAGTATCAGTTCACGTTGAGTGACATAAACTGCGATGAAGATGTTTCACTCAGCATGATCGTAATGGATGAAAACATGTCCGAATATGCGGGCGTATCGTCTGCTGATGCTGAAGAGGCTGGTGACTCGTCTGATCAGGATCAGGAAGAAGCCGACGGAAGCTTCAGCTGCAGGGTAAGGCTCCAGAAGAACAGCACCTGCTATATCGGCATTGATGCGGAATCTGCCGAAAACAGGAGCCGTTACTCCTGGGAATACAGTCTTACCGTGACAAAAGCGCCGGAAGAATCAAAGCCTGCGGAGATAACGACAGATCAGAAGGTTCGCATAAGTCTGAAAGCTGATGAAAAGAAGTGCCTGCTGTTCACTCCGGAGGAAACTGGTTACTATAAGTTCGATGCGGAGATAGTAGCCGGAAGCAAATCAGGATATGCTGGGATCGAATCTGTTACCCTTGATAACAATGCTGAAGAAGCAGTGACAGACGGACTTTGCCATCTTGAGGCCGGACAGGAGTATTACATATGGATCGAAGCATATGATATCCGTAAATCCGCCAAAGCGGATGTCTCCTGCAGAATGATCGGATCTGCTTCTTTTGACGGAACTGCTGAAGTGCAGATATCCGGTGAGTCTGTCATCGACTTTAAGGCGGATGACAGCGGGCTGGCGGTGATATATTCTGTATCTGACGGAAACCCTGATGTTACTGTATACGACGCGGACGGCTTCCCGATGAGAAATGATACCGATTCGGGTGCGGAAATAAGCGAAAATGAGCGCGATTTTGCTGTAGTCATAGACGCTGCAGCAGGTGATACATATAAGATATTCGTGTCAGGCAGATTCAGCGAGTGCAGAGTAATAAGGGCACGCTATACAGGTGACGGGACCACGATCGGACCTGATGACATAGAGCAGATAGAGATCGCCGAAGAGGCTCCTGTGGATGACAGCGGGGCTGGACCGGATACGGACGGACAGGAAACCTGAATCCGCCGAAGATGACAATAATTTAATATCGACAATCAAAACGCGTGAAAAACTTGATGGACTGTCTGACAGGGAGATTCTCCTGCAGATATATGACATGCGTGCTGCACAGCAGGAGCAGATCGACAGGATCCTGAAAATGACAGGAAGTGGAGACGACACCGGTACTGTTTGATTCAGCCACTTGAGGCGGGAGGAAAGAAAAATGACAGGAAGGCAGGTAATACTTACTAACAGATCATTCACTCTGGAAGAACTCTATGACTTCATGAAAGAACACTGGGACGTTAATGAAGGCGGCGAATTTACTGTTGGAAGACCGACGAAGGCATCGATAGAAGAATACATTCTGCTGCCTGCTACACAGAGATACATGACGATCGTATATCCGCGCAGTGCAGGGGGATTATTCTCTAAAGACAATAAAGTGATCCTTTCTACTGCCGACACTCCATCCGGAGCATTTGAGGGACTTGCGCAGACTATCCCGACAGGCAATATATTTGTAGGTATAGCGCAGATGACAAGTCTCAGGTCATCGGAGAAGGAGAGGAAGGGACCGGCAGAAGATATCCTTCAGCGTTACACATCATATATGAAACAAATACTCGGAGAAGCAGGATATCTGAAATGATCAGATAGAACTTACTTTGAAAGAAGGCAGGGAAAGTTAATGGAAACATGCAGTCTGTGGGGAAATATCTCACAGACTGTTTTCTGTTGTTGTATAATTAAAATGCAAGCCGTGCAGTGCTTTTGAACAAAAGTGAAGGACTGGATGAATGAGAAAAGTAACAGAAGAAGAACGTAAGGCACTTATGGAACATCCCGAACTTGTTATGTTCCATGCCGGAAATAATAAAAGAGACTTCGCAGGCGGTATCAAAATGATTCTCATTCCTGTCATAATAGCTGTCCTGGGGCCTGTTCTGTTATGCTTCACACCGTTTGCCAATGGCCACCCTGACCTTACTGTTGTATTATCGATTATGTGGGTGATACTGGTCATCTGTGCCGCTGTCCTGGCGATAATGCGTTACACAGGGTGGCGTACAGATAAGGATAACGGTGCTTACAACATCAATATTCTGAGAAAAGAGCTGCCCGAAGAACTTGTCTGCAATGTTGTAACAATCAGATATGTAGTACCGCAGCAGTGTGAAGGGGCATACCTTGAAGATGGTGAGGAGAAACTGTTCGGATATTCGGGTTATAAGAATTTTATACCTCTTATTCTGATATTATAAAAGCAGTAGAAGTAGATAAAACTCTAGATTATCAGACGCCAATTGTATTTACAGGAAAAATTGGGGACGAAGAATATAAAAGCAAAATAACAACTGCTGGAAGACTTAGAAT
>CACWYF010000225.1 GCA_902765035.1 uncultured Eubacteriales bacterium | reverse complement strand
GCCGATGCACTGCATTGGCTTTGTTTGATTGCATAGAATTCAACCTGTATAAAAATGTCAAAGTTCCTCAAAATCTGCTTGACTATTTATTTGCAGACTGTTATTTATATTTAGAGTTATTTGTTTCCATTCTTCGTATGTTTTTCACACCTCCTGCTGTTTGGTTTTCTTGTCTGTATCATATAGGAAATAGCGTCATATATTCCGTCATTATATGGACAATAATGATGCGAGCATGATTTGGTTAAAACTCAGGATGTTCTTCTGTAGTTACAGCTAAAAACGTCACTGACAGCGTCAGCAATCATCTGTTAAACACCATTATTGCTTGAAATATTAGCATTCATCTATATATGATATTGTAGGCGGCCAATCGTCATTTATTGCGTCATTTTAGAACGAGAATTGTTAAAGCAAGAGGCCGGCATCCACCGTCTGCAGTGAACACAGAAAAACAGACCATCATGGATGGTCTGTCTGATGTTTCGGGTAGTATTCAGTTATATGATCCGGTTCCGGCAGGATTCCGGTTTCCTATTTTGCCGCAGTTATCCTTCCTTCTCCATACGGATCCGCATATTGTTCTCCGACAACGCCGCCCAGGGTCTCTTCGATGTATTTCATCACGGCCTCGTTATCCAGCATTACCGTTCTTAAGACATTCTCTTCGCTGAACATTGTAAATCCGTCGCCCTGCTCCTCGACATGGTATTTATCGGATGTAAGAGTATATGTCCCGGCCGGATCTATCGGTGTATCCCCGACCATTACATTCTTCACACGGCGTTCGCCATCGACTCCGGTGAACAGGCCGTTCGAATCAGCAGTGCACGAACTTGGAACGCTCATGTCTATCTCATATGACATACCGGACACCTGCATGAAACCGCCGTATTCATCCGGCATTTTATGAACTGACCACTCCAGAGCATCCAGTATCTGCTGCCCGGTCACTTCGGTGACGCACAGGTCCTCATTGAACGGCATAACGCTTAGTACATGTCCTTTGGTTATATCACCTGCCGGAATAGATTCTCTGATATTACCTCCGCC
Organism: uncultured Eubacteriales bacterium; assembly: GCA_902765035.1. Taxonomy (GTDB): domain Bacteria; phylum Bacillota; class Clostridia; order Peptostreptococcales; family Anaerovoracaceae; genus Crickella. Next base: position 2,032 of record CACWYF010000225.1, on the reverse strand, counting down.
GGCCATCGCGACATCAGCGCCCGTCATTTCACGGAAGGCATCCGTCACAAGGTCTCCGAGATTGGTCTCCGCCGTTCGCACTATGCGCACCGGCTCTCCCTCATCAGTCACAGACTGCGGATCATATATCGTGAGATCAACGGTTGTTTTGCCTATAACCTTTGCCAGCTTCTTTTCCGCGTCTTTCATTGAAGCAGCTACCGCCTTGCTCATATCATTGTCAAGGCCGAGAAGCTCAGTCGCACTGACATCGTTGCTCCATTTATATAATCCTGTGGTGACAGCCCCGTCCTCACCGCTGATGCGCAGCCATCCGATGCTCTCCATCTTCGTACCACAGGCAGAACGCGGTATATCTGCTCCATCCTTGTTTTTCACCGTTACCTGATCAGAATCATGACTGTGCCCGTCAAGAATGGCATCTATGCCGCTGGTGTTCGCTGCTACAGAAGCATAATCCCATGGTTTATCTGCCGCATAATATCCGAGATGTCCGAGCAGAATAACGTAATCCGCCCCTTCGGCACGTGCGTTGTCAGCGCTCTTCTGGATCGCATCGTAAACTGCCTGCCCGGTCTTGTCTGTCTGTAGGAAATCATAAATGAAATTGCCATTCTCATCCTGGAAGTATTTCGGCGTCGAAGAGGTAATGGTTGTCGGCGTCGTAACACCGATAAATGCGATCTTCTTTCCTCCCTTGTCAAAAACCATATAAGGATCAAATACCGTCTCACCGTCCTTCATAAAATTACAGCAGATATAAGGAAAAGTTGAGTTTCCGGCAATCTCAAGGAAGGTCTCCATACCGTAGTCAAATTCATGGTTGCCAGGTATTGCTGCATCATAGCCGGCCTCCATCATTAGCTCCGCAACGGCTTTGCCTGACGAAAGCGTTCCGATAGGCGCTCCCTGGATGGCATCCCCGTTATCTACCAGCAGGACCTGGTCGCCCCTGGCCTCAAGAGTGTTCCTGATCTGCTGCAGGCCGGCATAACCCCAGCCCTGATCCACACCGCAGTGAACATCGCTCGTGAACAGGACGACAACATCGCCGGTTGACGCCTCCTCAGGTGCACTTTCCGTATCAGCAGGCTCACTGCTCTTCTGGCTGCAGCCTGCAAGGCAGATCACGCAAAGTGACATGATGAGTGTGAGAAGTATTGTTATTATTTGTCTGATTCTATGCTTCATTATTTGCCTCTCTCGAGCTATTGTATTGCTTTGATTCTGTTTCAGAAGAATTCTCTGATCCAGCATGCGCCCTTCAATGATACCATATTTTCTCAAAGGAACTGTATTTCCCGGTAAAGAATCTGATATCAGTCCTTTCCTCCTGCTGCAGTAGATGCTGCAACGCATATGATTATGATCACAGCGCCTGCTATGCCTGCTGCCGACAGTCTCTCCCCGAGCAGGAAGAATGCAAAACACGCTGTCATAACAGGGCACAGCGTCTGCAGAAGTGCGACTGAGCGCTCGGATATCCTTGTGAGTGCGAGGTTCTGCATCAGATATCCGAGGAAGGTACAGGCTATCGCAAGGTACAGGATTATGAGCCACGCCACCGGCGTAGTCGTCTCCGTGTGGATTCCGCTTTCGAACAGCAGGCTTCCTCCGAGCGCCAGCGCTGCTGAGCATCCGGCCTGCAGAGCCGTGAGACTCACGGGGTCTACTGTCTCTATATATCCCTTGGTGAATACCAGGGCTGCAGCAGCGAAGGCCGCAGCTGCCAGAGTAACGATCTCCCCTGCTCCGAATCCTGACAGTCCGCCCCTTACACACAGCAGATACAGCCCCGGCAGCACCATGATCTGCAGGAGAATGTGCAGCCTGCTGTAATGAGTACGGTACAGCAAAAATGCGAACAATGGTGTAATAACTACTGAAAGGGATCTCAGGAAAGCGACTGATGTCGCATCCGTCAGTGCCAGAGCCACGTTGTTCAGAAGATATGTCAGGCCGATGCACAGACCCGGGATCAGCCATGCTTTTACCGGAACTGTCTTCACCGTATTAATGATCCTCTTATGAA
>CACWYF010000224.1 GCA_902765035.1 uncultured Eubacteriales bacterium | reverse complement strand
TTGAACTGAGGGATGGTCTTGCTGTTTACGACAGCGCCGAGAGCGCAAGGTGCGAAAATGTCGCACTCAACGCCGTAGATCTCGTCTTTCGGGACCTCGGTTGCTCCGAGATTCTCGACAGCATACTTCATTGCTTCGCGGTTCGAGTTGTTGCATACGATCAGCTTTGCGCCTGCTTCGTGCAGAAGCTCTGCCAGGCCCATGCCTACCTTGCCGAGTCCCTGTACAGCGATCTTCATTCCGTCGAGGCTGTCGGAACCGTTCATGAACTGTGCAACAGCGCGGATGCCGTCAAATACGCCGATGGATGTGAAAGGAGAAGGGTCTCCGGATACGTCTGCACGGCCTACTACATAATCTGTAGTGCGCAGCATGTAATCAGCATCCTTTGTATCGGTATTTACGTCCTCAGCTGTATAGTACTTGCCCATGAAGGTGTTTACTGCTTCGCCGAACGCTTCGAACATTGCTTCAGTTTTCTGGGACGGATGTGCAAGAATAACGCCCTTGGCTCCGCCGAGAGGCATTCCTGCTGCAGCATTCTTATGGCTCATGCCGCGCGACAGTCTGAGTACGTCGAAGAGAGCAGCTTCTTCGCTCTCATAAGGCCAAAGTCTGCATCCGCCGACTGCAGGACCGAGGTTTGTATTGTGAAGAGCGATGATCGCTCTAAGGCCTGCTTTTTCGTTGTTGAAGTATGCAACCTGCTCATGCCCATAGGCACGGATCATCTCGATGTTAGTCATATGTATTTCCTTTCTTGTTTTAAGATGCTTTTTTTATTTGACATATAAAAAAGTAAACCACATTATTGTTTGTGTCAACAAAAAACCACTTGTAAATTGTATATTATCTCAAAAAATACAGAAAGGAATTGTTAGATTTCATCAATCGTGATAAAGTATTTGTTACTTGAGCCGTACCCCGTTTTGTAGAGTGAGGTAGCATAGTATGCTACAATGCACTCAAGAAACGGAGGTGTGCTATGTATGATGCTCCATTTAAGCTCCACATCTGCAAGATGAAGGATGAGCATCCTGAAAAGACATTCAAGCAGCTTGGAGCTGAGTACGGTGTGACCGGCTCAACAGTTTCAGACTGGTACCGCAAGTATCGTCTGTATGGAGATAACGCTTTTGATCCTGATGCGTTAAGGCTCGAGAATGAAAAGCGGCTTCTCTCACTTATGAAGGAAAACGATGACCTCAAAGAGGAACTCGAAATCCTAAAAAAAGCGATGGCCTTCTTTGCAAAAAGCGACCTGTGACAGCATTCGTATTCATGCGGAAGCACCGTGATGAATACTCAATAGCAAGGATGGCCAGTGTGCTGGGCGTATCCGAGAGCGGATACTACCGCTGGCTGTCACGGAAGCCATCTAAACGCGCCGAAGAAGATCTTGTTCTGATCGAAGAGATCGCTGAGATATTCTATGCAAGCCGCCGTGTGTTCGGGAGCCGCAAGATCACATCAATCATGAGATCCCGCGGGCGGCTGATCAATCATAAGCGAGTGGCGCGCCTTATGAGCGAATATTGCCTGCATTCCAGGGTTTGCAAGGAGTACAACTCATTCACTGAACCCGGTGACGGCAACAACATCAAGGAAAATCTTTTAAAGCGTGACTTTAGTGTTACCGGTCCTGACCAGAAGATGGTCAGCGACACTACAGGCATCCGCACTAAGGAAGGATGGCTGTATGTGGCCGGCATTCTCGATCTTTGCGGCAGGATCCCTGTCGGGATGGCTACCGGACCAAGAAACGACACCAAACTTGTATCCACAGCGTTCAGAGACATGCGCAGACGCGGCCACGGAGGCAACGGCTGCATATTGCACTCTGATCGAGGCTCGACCTATTCATCGAGCGAATACCAGGAGCTCATAAGCTCAAGCGACATGCTCAGCAGCATGAGCCGCAAAGGCGACTGCTGGGATAATGCTCCCATGGAGAGCTTCTGGGGCAAAATGAAGCTGGAGTTTGTAGACAGGACTTATGACACGCTCGACGAAGCAAGATCTGCTGTCTATGAGTATGTCTGGTCATTCTACACGAACCTGAGGCCTCATGCTGCCAATGGCTATCTGACTCCTGCCGAATACTACAAGCAGGCAAGGAGCCAAGCAATATTTTAAAGTAGTACTCTACAAAACGGGGTACACTTCACGCATACAAGATGGAACAATATAAGGAGGAAAAAGACCTTGACTGGTGCAGATGCAATGGTGAAATGCCTTGAGGCAGAAGGTATAAACCTGGTATTCGGCTTTATCCTCGCCTGGAGCATCGAGAGGTACAGCTTCCCCGGAAAGAGGCTTCTTGACTCGCTTATCGACATTCCGTTTGCCCTTCCGACGGCTGTCGCAGGCGTCTCGATTTCCTTTCTCCTGAGCGATGACGGCTACATCGGGAAGATCGTGAACAGCCTGGGGTTCTCACTGAGCGGGAGCGACTTCACCGGCATAACATTCGCCCTGGTGTTCGTCGGGATCCCGTTTGTGGTGAGGACTCTGCAGCCTGTCATCAAGCGGCTTGATGCGAGCACCGAGGAGGCTGCCGAGATGCTCGGCGCATCGCCCCTGCAGACTTTCCTCCGCGTGACATTGCCGCCGCTCATTCCCCCTGCGCTCACCGGCTTCTCGCTTGCGTTCGCCCGCGCGGTAGGCGAGTACGGCTCGGTCATCTTCGTCTCGAGCAACCTTCCGTTCAAGAGCCAGATCCTGCCGGTCGTCATCGGCATTGCGGCGGGCGGACTTGTCGGGGCCTTCGTGGGGTATCTCAAGTACCGGTTCAATATACACGAAGTTGTTTCGACGATCATGATCAATTACATCATCAGCTACCTGACGGGCTTCTTTATCAACAGTAAGTTCGTCGACATGCTGACGCGGACGAGCCGCGTGTGCTCGCCCGAGTCAAGGCTGACGATTACGGGCGTCATGATCGGAGATGTCAGCTGCAAGGTGCCGATCGGCATGGGCCTCGCGGTGGTCATGGCATTTGTGATCCAGTTCGTCTTCGATAGGACGGCGTTTGGCTTCGAGCTCAAGGCCGTCGGCCGGAACAGGCAGTGCGCCCGCTACATCGGCGTCGGCG
>CACWYF010000223.1 GCA_902765035.1 uncultured Eubacteriales bacterium | reverse complement strand
GCCGGTGGTGGGGTGAGGCGAAGCCGAACTCCCTCCGGAGAGAGCCTGCCCTTCCCCGACAGCATTCAGATCTGAAAGAGTCAGGGTTTCCAACCCCAGGCTGCGGAGGCGGGAAAGTTCGGCTTCATTGTGGACTATGTCACCCAGCGAAAGGATGGTTCCACCCTCGGCGAGAGCCTTCTCCGCACCGTTTATCGCACGGATGACTCCCCCGCAGAAACCACTGCCGCGGTCTATCTCCACACTTATCATTGAAGTATTCCGAATTTACCCTGAATCAGCCCCTGTATCCAGACCAGTTCCTCATGGAATGTCATTTCGGAATTGTCGAGCACGAACGCATCCTGCGCCTGTCTCAAGGGCGAGGTCTCCCTGTGGGAATCAATATAGTCGCGCTCCTGCAGATTGCGGCGCACTTCTTCCAGATCGGCCTTCTGCCCCTTCATCACCAGTTCGTCGTAACGTCTCTGTGCCCGCACTTCCGGCGAAGCCGTCATGAAGATCTTCAATTCGGCATCGGGGAAAACGGTGGTGCCTATATCCCTTCCGTCCATCACCACGCGGCCGCCTTCGCTGAAAGCGTGAAGCCTCTCGTCAACCCATGCGCGGACGAATGCGATGGCTGAAATGGGACTCACGAAGGAAGACACTTTCATGCCGCGGATCTCCCCTTCGTCCTCTGCAAGGCATCTTATACCGGCTCTGACTACATCTGAGTATTCAGGATCCACGATCTCGAACTTACCCTGTCCTGCTCCTGTGCCCATGCCTGATCCCGCCATATTCTGCAGCTTGCTGAGATATGAATAATCGAATTCATATCTTATGAGAGCACTCTCCATGACATCACATACCCCTGCAGCCTCTATACCCAGTTTAGCAGACGCCGTGTATGCCCTTGCAAGGCCGCCTGTGCCGAGTTTTATGCCTCCGAAGTATCTTGTTACCACTATGGCAAGATTAGTGAGTCCCTCGCCTGATATGAGTTTGAGCATAGGAAGGCCTGAAGTGCCGCTTGGCTCGCCGTCATCGCTCGCCCACTGCACCTCCTGCTTTGCCCCTACGATGATCGCAGGCACATTGTGTGTCGCATCCCTGTACTCTTCCTTTACAGATGCAACGTATTCCTTCGCCTCATCCAAAGAAGCCACAGGCATCGCATGCGCGATGAACCTGGACTTCTCTATTATGTATTCAGCTTCGCCATAGTCATACAGAGACTTATATAACAGCATAATTCCTACAGGATATACTTATCTACGTCTACTTCCTTGACCTTTTCATGCAGCTTCTCCTGCACCATCTCTCTGTCTACCACAACATCTGTGATCGAAGGGTCAGGCAGGCTGTAGCTGATATCCTCGAGAAGGATCTCAAGGATGGTATGGAGTCTTCTGGCTCCGATGTTCTCCGTCTCCTCGTTCATGAGATAAGCAAGGCTGGCGATCTCATCGATGCCGTCCTCAGTGAACTCAAGATGGACTCCTTCTGTCTCCAGAAGTGCCTTCTGCTGCTTTGTGACAGCGTTCTCAGGAACAGTCAGGATTTTCTTGAAGTCTTCCTTGTCAAGATTCTTAAGCTCAACGTTTATAGGGAATCTTCCCTGGAGCTCAGGAATGAGGTCTGACGGCTTGGAAACATGAAAAGCGCCTGCTCCTATGAAGAGCATGTGATCGGTCTTTACAGGGCCGTATTTCGTGTTTACGACGCTTCCTTCGACTATAGGAAGGATATCTCTCTGTACTCCCTCTCTCGAAACGTCAGCGCCCGATCTCATTGAATTGCCGCTGGCGATCTTATCGATCTCATCTATGAAGATGATGCCGTTCTGCTCAGCATTCTGGAGCGCCTCATCAGTTACCTGATCCATATCGATCAGCTTCTGTGCTTCCTGCTCCTTCAGGATCCTTCTTGCATCCTTGACCTTGCACTTTTTACGCTTGGTCTTCTTAGGCATCATGCTGTCGAAGATGTTGCCGATAGCGATCATGCCCTCGTTCTGCATGTCGAGCTGATTGGTCTTAGGAACATCATCGACTTCGATCTCGATGAGCTGTTCTTCAAGAGCGCCGCTCTTAAGCTGCTCTCTCACCTGCTCTCTTGCCATCTGGATGTCCGAATACTCCTGGCTCTGCTCATACTGAGCTTTCTGCTTTTCTTCGTACTCCTGCTTCTGTGTCTTATAGCCTAGGTTGCCGAAGATATTGCCGAGCTGCACTCCGCTGCCCTGCTTCTCCTCAGGTCCGCCCGGGATGATAGCCTTGACGATGATATCCTCAGCTATCTTCTCAGCTATCTCAGAGTTCTCATCCATCCTCTTCTGCTTGCTTAGTCTCATGCTGGCTTCAACGAGATCCCTTATCATGGAATCGACATCACGGCCTACATATCCGACTTCAGTAAACTTGGTAGCCTCGACTTTGACAAAAGGAGCGTCCATAAGCTTGGCAAGTCTCCTTGCGATCTCAGTCTTACCTACACCGGTTGGTCCCATCATGAGGATGTTCTTAGGAGAGATCTCTTCTCTCATCTCTTCAGACAGGAGACTTCTTCTGTAGCGGTTTCTGAGTGCGATCGCTACATACTTTTTGGCCTCGTCCTGGCCGATGATGTATTTATCAAGCTCCGCAACTATCTGCTTAGGAGTCATGTTCTTGATGTTGTCTGCCATTATTCTGCCTCCCCGAGCTTTTCAACTGTAATATTGTCGTTGGTGAAAACGCAGATGCTCGATGCTATCTCAAGAGACTTTCTTACGATAGTCTCTGCATCGAGATCTGTATTGTCGTATGCGTTTTGGGTACATGAATCAATTTTAAAACCGAATTGTTTATGAATAGCTTTCATATCTTTCCGTAAACGTTCTGCATCTTCTTGGCAATAGCAAAGCGAGTGGATAAAAAAGCACATGAATAATATAAGTATTTTCTTTATCATATTTATCGAATTTCCGAATTCGGAGAAACAGATGTTGGCATCTGAAATATTCTTTGCAAAGATAGGTAATAATTTGAACAGAAAATGAACATCGGCATAAATAAAAAATGGGAACGCAATAATCATCCGACTGTGCGTTCCCGAAAAACCAACTCTAGCTTA
>CACWYF010000222.1 GCA_902765035.1 uncultured Eubacteriales bacterium | reverse complement strand
CCTCATTTCTGATTATATCTGCAAAAAGCCGTTCTCTTTGCTGAAACAAAGTTTAAACCTCTTTACTCCCTTCGTCAAGCATGCAGAATATCCAAAATCCCCACCTGGAGATCATATTCGGACAGGCTAAATGATATAAACGAGCAGATCTGCCTCGCTTCCCTTCTTGCCAGGGCAGCAAGACGGTGCTAATATGAAGAAAAGGAGATGATTTCATGAAAGAAGACTCCATTACCCGCAGAAATCTTTGGTTCTTCCCCCTCGGCACCGTTGGCCGGGACATGGTCTACAATCTGATCACAAGCTTTCTCATGCTCTTTGTGCTCTACACCAAGGGTCTGAACATCTATACGACCATGGACAGCCAGGCACAGAAGGTCATTACGGAGCAGTTCAAGAAGAAAAAGAACTTCCCGTCCACTACTAACGGTAAGGGCACAGTTGAATCAGCAATGGTAGTTACAGAGGTCGGCACGGGTGAAGTCAAGGCGATGGTTGGCACACGTAATGCTTCCGGTCAGATGCTGTTCAACAGAGCTACCAATCCGAGGCAGCCTGGATCGTCGATCAAGCCTCTGTCCGTCTATGCGCCTGCGCTCCAGAAGAGCTTTGAGTACCAGGAGGACGGAGAGACCTTCAAATTCAAGAATACCGGATATGACAGCCAGGGAGCCAGCGGATGGGGCAGCTATATTACTGTTTCTTCCAAGGTTGTGGATGAAAGGATGAAAGTCAACGGCCAGTACTGGCCTAACAATGTAACCAGGACTTTCTCTGGATACAACACATTCAGAACAGCGATCCAGAAGTCTATCAATACATGTGCAGTCAAGATACTTGCTCAGATAGGTGTCGAGTACTCAATGGATACGCTCAAAAGATTCGGTATTACAACAGCTGTGGATGATACATCGCAGGCTACTAATGACATGAACCTTGCCGCGCTCGGACTCGGAGCCATGTCATACGGTATTTCTCCTCTTGAGATGTCCACTGCCTATGCGGCATTTCCTAACGGAGGTGTAGTCAATACTCCGATCTGCTACACCAAGGTAGAAGACAGCAGCGGAAGAACTCTTCTTGAAGGAAAATCGCAGACGACCAAAGTCCTTGATGAGGGAGTTGCGTGGATCATGGTAGATGTCCTGAAGAGCGTTGTTACCAATGGCATCGCACGTGACGCCAAAGTCGACGGCATTGATGTCGGCGGCAAGACAGGAACTACAGATGACAGATTCGATATCTGGTTCAACGGATTTACTCCTACATACTCAATTGCTCTCTGGATAGGTACCGATGACAACGTTCAGATGGATTCGGCTTCAGAGAAAGCCGCTCAGCTGTGGAGCAAGATCGTCGGAAAGATAGACAGGGCAAAGGACGGAGAGTACAAGAGTATGCCGGACAATGTGTTCAGGGCCTGGAACGGAGAGTACTATACTGACGGAACAGCACCTCCTGAGCCTGAACCTGAGCCTGAAGAGGAAGAAGAGGAAAGCAAAGAGGGTGAAGAAGGCGCAAAACCTGATGACAAGAAACCTGCTTCAGGTGATGCGGCTGCCGCAGAGAAAAAGGAGTAGTATCTCCGCATATAGCGTTCACAACAGGCAATATATCAAAAAAACCTTGCAATTATAGGCGTTTGGTGATATATATAGCAAAGTAAGTTATAACTCCGAAAGAGTGGGTCACCCCACTCTTTCGCTTATGTTAGATGTTTTTTGAGACAGGAAGCGGAGAACGGAATGGCAAAAGAAGACATTTCTGCAAAGGTCACGGCGCTGCTCGAAGAATATACCGAAGGCCGGGAACTCGAGATCTACAGAGTCATATATAAGAAGGAAGGACCGGACTGGGTCCTCAGAGTTTTTCTCGACAAGCCTATGGGTGCTGAAAATGAATATGTAAGCATCGAGGAGTGTGAGGAAGCTACCAGATATCTGAGTGACAGGCTTGATGAGCTCGACCTTATCGAGAGAAGCTACAACCTTGAGGTAAGCTCACCGGGACTTGACCGCGAACTGATCAAGGATACTGATTTTGTCAGGTTTACCGGAAGAGAGGTCGAAGTAAAGACTTACGGACAGATCGACGGCAGCAAGAATTTTGAAGGCACGCTTATCGGAAAAGAGGGCGATACGGTCATTATCGACAAAGCCGGAAAGAGACTGGAAATACCATCAGACAAGATTTCAAAGATAAATTTAGCAATAGTTTTCTAAAGGGAGGACACGATGAACAAGGAATTTCTGGATGCGTTTGCTGATCTTAAGAAGGAGAAGAATCTTTCACAGGAAGAGATCATCGGAGCAATCAAGGACTCTATCGAGAACGCATATAAGAAGAATTACGGAGCATCCAATGTAAGGGTGGAAGTCGACATGGAGACAGGAGACGTTACAGTTCTCATGGGTCTCGAAGTCGTGGAAGAGGTCGAGGACGATCTCACACAGATCTCACTTGAAGAAGCAAAGGAGATCTATGACGGATATGAGATCGGAGATGTTGTCGAATATCAGATCGACCCTAAGGATTTCAACCGCATTGCTGCACAGGGCGCAAAGCAGGTGTTCGTTCAGAAGAACAGAGAAGCAGAGAGAATCAATTCATATAACGAATTCATCAGCAAGAAGGGACAGATCGTTACCGGAAGAGTTGAGAGGATCAACAACGGAACGATGCTCGTTTCTCTCGGAAGGACTGAGGGAAGAGTTCCTAACTCTGAGCAGGTAAGAACAGAGTCCTTCAAGCCGGGAGACAGGATCAAGGTCTATGTAATGGATGTAAAGAAGGACAACAAGGGACCGCAGGTGCTTCTGTCCAGATCACACCCGGGCCTTGTAAGAGGTCTCTTCGAGCTTGAGATCCCTGAGATCGCTGACGGAACAGTTGAGATCAAGGGAATCGCAAGAGAAGCAGGTTCGCGTACCAAGATCGCTGTTTACTCAACAGACGAAAACGTAGATCCTGTAGGCGCATGCGTAGGCAACCGCGGAGCAAGAGTTCAGAATATAACAGACGAGCTCTTCGGCGAGAAGATCGACATCATCGTATGGGATGAGGACCCAGCTGTATTCATCAGCAACGTCCTGAGACCTGCCATCGTTG
>CACWYF010000221.1 GCA_902765035.1 uncultured Eubacteriales bacterium | reverse complement strand
GTATAAATAATAGGAAGATGTCTGTTTGCCACCTTTTCCTTGTACTGCTCCTGCAAAGCGGAGGGAATAAGCGACATATAGTAATCTTCGTCAAATTCACCGCGAGCTTTCAGCGCACGAATACGGGCAAGCTCGTTCTGTGCATTTGTCTTATTCTCCCCGTACCGTCCGTAAACATAGCCCTCGTTCTTCGCTATACCGTCCCAATCAACGGCGCTGTCCTTGTACTCTCTGAGCTTTTTCTCTGTGGCTGCTGTATCAACCTTGCCCTCATAGTCGAACATGAGCCAGTCTGCAGCATCTACGAAGTGATATCCGAGATACTCTGCCATGAGTCTTGCACAGAAGTACTCTCCCCTTGATACGATGAAGTCCACCGGAGTCTTCTTGTCGATGCCGGCAAAAGTATCATCTATTATCTTCTCTATCTCTGTCGTAAGTCCGAGTGTCTGTCTGATCTCTGCATATCTGTCCATTATCATGACAAGTATGCTGTCGTATGACACTCCATATTTCATATGAGCGTGGATCAGGTACAGAAGGTCTGTGATCTTGTTGTCATCACTGTGTCTTTTGCCCGGTGCGCTGACCACGACCACCTGTCTCGAGCTGTCGCTGTCGACTATCCCCTTTACCTTCTGGAACTGGCTGCTGTCAGCCAGACTTGATCCGCCGAATTTAAGTACTTTCAGCATCAGCTGCCCCTCCTATTCTGCAAGCGCCGCGAAGAACATCGGCTTGCCCTTTTCTTTGCGGTGCTGTCCCATCTTATGCATCTCTGTTACGGAAACAGGTTTCGAAATGCAGTAGAAAATGCCGTCCTTCTCTTCGTATGTGTCTATCATCGGTTCGATGTGCTCGCACATTCTGTTGTGCCTGATGTAATATCTGTGAACTGCGGCATCGTTGTCAACTCTGCACTCTGCATCTGCCGGAGGGATCGGGAGCACCCTTCCGTCTCTTATGTCGAGAACATCCTGGATGACCGACTCGCCGGTAGGCATTTTGCCTGCACCCTGTCCGTAGAAGCTCAGAGTTCCGACCTTGTCTCCCACAAGTGTGATCAGATTGTTGTTGGTCTTCACGTTGGCCTCGAGGCTCGTTGCAGGGAATGCGACCGGCTCCACATAAGCGGTGATGACATCGCCCTCTTTCCTCGAATTCATCATCAGCTTACAGACGCGGCCTTTTTCCTTAAGATAAGCGACATCAGCAGCTGTGATAGTATCGATACCGTAGCAAGGCACGCCAGCTTCCTCTATTACAGTCCCGAATGCAAGGTTCGAAGAGATGACAGTCTTTCTCAGTGTGTCTGTCCCCTCGATGTCTGCAGCCGGATTAGCCTCTGCATAGCCGAGCTCCTTGGCGGTCTGAAGCATTTCGCCAAAATCAGCTCCGCTGTCATACATCGCATCGAGTATGAAGTTGCAGGTACCGTTGACGATGCCTCTCACTTCCTGGATGTTGTCTGTTCTTCTTGTCCTGAGAAGGCTGTACAGCCAAGGGATGCCGCCGCCTGCAGCCGGAGTGAATCTCAGCTCTGCCCCGTTCTCCTTTGCTGTCTTCATCAGCTCACCGTAGCATGCGCTGATGAGGTTCTTGTTAGGTGTGACAACACTCTTGCCTGCCTTGAGGCACTCAAGGACGAACTTTCTAGGCGTGTCAACGCCGCCCATGGCCTCGACTACGAGTTCTATCTCAGGATCACCGGTAATTTCTGTAAGATCCTGTGTAAAACGGTCTGCTATGTCCTCATAGCCCTTTCTTACTACCAGATCGAGAATCTTGACTACCTCGATGCCGCCGGCAGCCATTGCAACATCATATGCTCCGCTCCCGACTGTTCCAAATCCCATAATGGCGATCTTCATACTTTTACCTCCGAATATATTTTGTACTTTTATAAAAGCAATCCGCTTCTTTTGTGTTTTCGTTATAGTGAGTACCGATTATTTTTGTGTGTTTGCACAAACAATTTCGAAAAATTTTTTCATTTTCCGTTGATTACGGACAAGGCTCATGGCAGTGTCCGCGATACGAAAACACTTGTCTTTGACGCAGAAATAATGTAACATAATTGCGGACAATTTTCAACAACAAGAGAGGACTGCACTATGATCAACTATATAAGCACCAGAAATCCGTCCCACAAGGTAAGCTCAAGCCGCGCTATACTCAGCGGTCAGGCTCCTGACGGAGGACTGTATATTCCTGAGCATCTTGAAGACATAAGATGCGATTATCACGATATCATCAGCAGGGATTTCCGCGGAATGGCCAAAGCCGTATGGAACATCTTCTTCGATGACTACGGCGAAGAGCTCATTGATAATCTTGTAGAAAGAAGTTATAAAGATAAATTCACTTCCGAGGATATCACCCCTGTAGTAAAGACGCACAGCAGCAAGGCTGAAGGCTTTGTGCTTGAACTTTATCACGGTCCTACATCCGCTTTTAAGGATGTTGCGCTCTCTGCCCTGCCTAACCTGATGAGCGCAGCACGCAGCATGAATGATTTCACTGACGACATTCTGATACTGACAGCTACTTCCGGTGATACGGGAAGCGCTGCCATACAGGGTTTCAGAGATGTTCCGGGTACCGGCATCATCGTATTCTACCCTTACGGAGGAGTTTCCGATACACAGAAGCTGCAGATGGTGACGCCTGCAAGCGCAAATGTTACAGCATGCGCCATTCGAGGCAATTTTGACGATGCACAGACAGGAGTCAAGCGCCTCTTCCGTGAAATACCTGAGCCTGTAAAAGGTGTTTCTCTTTCAAGTGCAAATTCCATCAATATCGGCAGACTTGTTCCTCAGATCGTCTATTACTTCTCAGCATATGCCCAGCTTCTCGAGGCCGGAGTCATAGCTGACGGAGACAAAATAGACTTCGTTGTGCCTACAGGCAACTTCGGCGATATAATGGCCGGATGGTTTGCGCTCAGGATGGGACTCCCTGTCCGCAGACTTGTCTGTGCTTCAAACAAGAACGACGTACTTACTGAATTCCTCAACACAGGCCATTATGACAGGAAGCGCGATTTCTATAAAACGACATCCCCTTCCATGGATATTCTCGTATCCAGCAATCTGGAACGTCTGCTTTATTACATTTG
>CACWYF010000220.1 GCA_902765035.1 uncultured Eubacteriales bacterium | reverse complement strand
ACACCGCTGTTTGCAGACTAGTCTGACGCAATGTTCAGCGTGGAAAACAGGAAGTAAACGGACAGCAGATTGTTAAAATGTATACATTTATACAAATTTCGCTGTCTTTATAGACAAATTGCCTCGTGATATGTTAATATATTTAACAGCACGGGGCTTTTTGTACGCTTTTATTGAGCACACCGAAAGCCTGTATGGGTTAAAGGTATTAATAATAAGGTTATTATAAGGAGAAGCATTATGAGTTCATTTGTTGGTTTCATGAACAACATTCTGTATCAGCCGTACATCGTACCGCTGTTCCTGATCGCTGTAGGTATCTACTTCACGATCAGAACCAAGGGCGTACAGATCCGCATGTTCGGCGAGATGTGCAGAGTCGTTACTGAAAAGCCTTCGGATGACAAGTCGATCTCGTCATTCGGAGCCCTGATGGTTTCCACCGCTTCAAGAGTAGGTACAGGAAACATCATCGGTGTATGTACCGCCATCATCCTCGGCGGTCCGGGAGCGATCTTCTGGATGTGGATCACAGCTATCTTCGGCGGAGCAAACGCTTTCATCGAGTCCACACTGGCTCAGATCTACAAGAAGAAAGCTGATGACGGAACATTCTACGGCGGACCTTCCTACTACATGCAGAATGCTCTTGGAGCAAGATGGCTCGGAATCATCTTCTCCGTACTGATCATCTTCACATACGCAGTAGGATACAACATGCTCGCTGCATTCAACCTGCAGTCGACATTCGCTACATTCAGCTTCTATCATGAGAAGACCACTCCGATGATCATCGGAATCATCCTCGCAGTGCTCTTCGCTGTTATCATCCTCGGCGGTGCCAAGAAGCTGACCAACGTTACCGGAGTTCTTGTTCCTGTAATGGGCGTTGCATACGTACTGATCTCGATCGTAGTACTTGTGATGAACGCAAAGAATCTCGGAACAATGTTCGGAATGATCTTCGGAAGCGCATTCGACTTCCAGGCTATCTTCGGCGGTTTCACAGGATCATGCATCATGTGGGGTCTCAAGAGAGGTCTCTACTCCAACGAAGCTGGTATGGGTTCTGCTCCTAACGCAGCTGCAAAGGCTGACGTAGCACACCCGGTCAAGCAGGGTCTCGTACAGACACTGTCCGTATTCATCGATACACTGCTGATCTGCTCAGCTACAGCATTCATGTGCCTGTCCACTACAGGCATTTCTCCTGCAAGCTTCGTACTCGAGGACGGCGGAGCTGACGCAGCAGGATATGTACAGAGCTGCCTGCACACAACACTCGGCGGATTCGGACCTATCTTCATCGCTGTATCGATGTCACTGTTCGCATTCACCACACTGATCGGAAACTACTCATACTGCGAAGGTTGTTTTGCATTCATCCTCAAGAGAGACATGAACAAGACAGAGCTGATCATCTTCAGAGTCATCGCTATCGTTCTCGTATTCCTCGGAGCTATCTCCTCCGCAGGTCTCGTATGGGATACTGCTGACATGTTCCAGGGCCTGATGGTAGTATGCAACATTCCTACTATCGCTATCCTCGGCGGAACAGCTATCAAGGCACTCAACGATTACACAGCTCAGAAGAAGGCCGGCAAGGCACCTCACTTCCACGCTGCAGACATCGGCCTGACAGACGACAATGTAGATTGCTGGAAATGACTTGTCCTGACGATTGCCAAGCGTAAGCGCAGGCAGAGTCATGGAAAGTCATTTACGCAGTGCGCCTGCGACTGGCGAGCCTAAGGTGAAGGCAGAGCAGCTGCGCACGAGCCGTTAAGAATTGGAGCACGAGCCGTTAAGATAATTTTCCTTACGGCAGAATACAGTAACACGGGAGGCGTTCGGAAGAGCGCCTCTTTTTATTGCTTTGCATACAGACTGAGGTGTCCACAAGCAACTTTTTCATGCATGTCATCTTATGCTACAATAATTATGTATGACCAAAATCATTTATATCGACGGCCTCCAGGTGGAGGTCACCAAAAAACGCATCAAGAGAATGACAATGCGCATCAAGGAGCCGGACGCCCGGATCGTGATAAGCGCACCGTATATGACTCCTGACAGGGAGATCATAGCTTTCGTGCGGGCAAAACGCGGATGGATCGACAACACGGTCAGCAGGGTGCTTCGCAAGGCAGAAGAGCATCCGGAACCTGCCAGTACGGCGGAGAAAGAGGCAAGGCGCGCGGATCTCAAGAGGAGGATCGCTGCCAGGCTGCCTGAGATAGAGAGGCGCACGGGCCTGAGGTGCAATGGCTGGACGGTAAGGGACATGCACACAAGATGGGGAAGCTGCAACACCAGGACCCATCATGTCAATTTCAGTCTGATGCTGGCAACGAGATCTGATGCGGAACTTGACTATGTAATACTCCATGAGCTCGTGCACACTGTGGCGCCGGGACATGGGAAGGATTTCTACGCGCTGATGGACCGGTTCATGCCGGGCTGGAAAGCGATACGGAGAGGCATGAGAGCATAACATGGAAGTACCTCAGCTGATAATTGACCTTGCAATAATGCTGTCCACGGCGGCCGTGGTCACTATAGTCTTCAAGAGACTCAGGATACCGACTATCCTGGGGTATATTCTTGCGGGCTTTCTTATAGGGCCTAATTTCCCGCTGTTCATGGACATCGGGAGCAAGGCTTCCATCGAGACGTGGAGTGAGATAGGTGTCGTCATCATCCTGTTTCACATCGGGCTTGAATTCGACTTTCACAAGATAGCGGACATAGGAAGTACGGCGATAGTCTCGGCCCTGGTCAAAATGGCGGGAGTGCTTTTCGTTGGGTACGGCTTCGGCATGGCGCTGGGAATGTCGGTCATGAACTCGGTGTTCCTGGGCGTGATGCTGTCGATAAGCTCAACCGTCGTCATCCAGAAATGCCTCGAGGAAATGGGTCTTGCGAAGGAAAAATTCGCGGGACTTGTCATGGGCTCGCTTGTAATGGAGGATGTCATCGCCGTATTCATGATGGTGATCCTTACGACCATGTCGGTCAGCCGCGGGGGAGACAGCGGCAGCATCGCTCTGCATCTATTCCTGATGCTGACATATCTTATAATCTGGCTCGTTCTCGGCATCTACTTCGTGCCGACATTCCTCGACAAGGTGATGGGGCTTATGAG
>CACWYF010000219.1 GCA_902765035.1 uncultured Eubacteriales bacterium | reverse complement strand
CCACAGATCGCGCAGACCTTCATATTTACCTTTCGAGTCAACTGTCTCTATTCTGAATTTCATATATCTGAATATCTGAAATTGCGCTCTCCGCGCACGGCTTCCTTTTTTACTTCTCTGTTGCGAAGTACTTCATCAGCAGGATGTCTGGGTGGTAGCTCTCCTTGGCCTTCCTCAGACCCTCGATGCCCATGTCCTCCTCACGGTTAAAGGCGCCGATGTCCGGCAGCTCCGCATGGATCATCCTGGCAAACTCGCGGTTGACCATTGTGTACGCGCCCTCAACGCCCGGCAGAGCCTTCTCAAAGTGCACGTCAAACACTTCATTGTCCAGCTTGGTGCCGGCAGTGAAAGCAACCGGCTCACCGTTCTGGTACAGCAGTCCGCCGATGAATCCGAGCGCCTCGTAATTTGCGAACATCTCCTCGATCGCACCGGCCTCAGCCTCGAGATCCGGGTCGTTCTTCTCCTTGTAGAACTCGGCTACGAAAGCCTTTGCCTCTTCAATAGAGGAAATCTTGTATCCGTTGTTTGCAGGGATTCCGCCCTCGTCGCAGCTGACTCCCGTTCCGGAAGTGATGCATCCGCACGAATCAGCAGCGATCCTGTGGAATTCCCAGGCGCCGTTTCTCTCAAAATGCTTGATGTGGTTTCTCTTGGATGACAGATGCCTGCCCGCCAGATTGCACAGCTTCTCAGTCGTATAGATATAGTCCGCGTTGTCACGGTCCTCGGTGATCTCAAACCTGTCACCGTACAGCGGCAGGAACTCCTCCAGAGTCTTGTCAGTCAGACCTCTGATCACGAGTTTCTGTCCGCGCGCGTGCGCCTCCTCGAGCAGCAACTCGATCGAAGGAGCCGGATCTCCGTCCCCCTTCGGATATGCGTAAACATTCCACTGCGGCATGCCCACCAGCAGCCTCGGTCCGCAGAATGCGATCTGCGGCCTGTACGCTTTGCGCCAGATGTACAGATTGGCAAAACCATAGTCCGCTCCATGGCATCCGCTTGCGCAGATTTTATCTTCGATCGCCGGCTTATCGCTCAGCTCAACGTCTTTCCAGTTGATCATAAGACCTCCGTCTCTATTTATATCCTTCCTGTTCTTTTCAGTCAGTTAATCATCGTTCTCACAAAACTATGCGTGATTATACCACAGGTTGCAAGTACCAAAACATAGCAAAATTCGCAATTTCTCGCATCGCAATTATTCTTCACCTGCCGCACACAGGGCATTCAGCTATAGCACATGATGTGAACCAGCCCATAATAAAGCCCCTTCCGGCAGAGCAGTTTCTGTCAGAAGGGGTACACACTTATATTGTTTATTTAATTACTTTGTTTCCTCAGTTGCTTCTGCATCCTCAGCTACTTCTACTTCGAATACATCAGAAACTTCCTCTGCCTTTTCCTCAGCCTCGGCAGCAGCGTCTGCAGCAGCTTCCTTTGCATCTTCAGCAGCTTTATCAACAGCAGCTTCAGCCTTTTCAGCCACCTCTGCATCCTCTTCATCATCGAAGACAACAGTGTTCTTGCTCTCCTCAGCAACAACAGCAGCGAACTCAGGCTTTATAGTCTCATCAGCGCTTACAGCTTCAGCAGCAGATGCAGCAGCCGCAGCAGCCTCACCCTTTGCGATCTGCTTTGCTTCCTTAGCGAGCCTCTTTGCCTCTTTTGCCTCAGAGATCTCATCATCGGATGCCCAGTTTGCCGGGTTGCCCTTTCTCACTTCGTCAAGAATGACGCCTGCCATGAATGTGCCGATCGCAGCAAACAGCGGCATGGTTCCCTGCTGGAAGAGATATCCTGCAACCTCACCAACTGTCGGTGCCATGTCATATGCCGAATAGTACTGAGTGATAGTAGTAACAGTGCCGATAACGACAGTAACAAAATAAGCTGCGAACATTGCTGCGAATACATAGCATGCAATAGTAAATGGTGATCTTCTGAATTTCTTCATTTTCTTACAAGTCCTTTCAATTACATATATTCATTATGCCCCGCACATATCGCGGGGCATTCATTAACCATCCCGTTTTAGCAGAATGCATTTTGCACGCCGCCACATAGCGCAGAGTATCACATGATGCCCCACAAGAATAGGATTTTACCAAAACCACGCCCAATATTCAACAATCTCTCTGCGTCCTTCTCCACTTCGCAATATGGGACATTCTTCATTCCGCACCGTATGGCATTCTTCTGTCCGTACCCCGGGAGATTCCCGGTACCCATCAATTACAACATTAACGGCTGGAGTTTAAAGCTACCTTAAAAAAGCAAGGCCTTACGCCTTGCTCTTATGCCAAGCCTTCACCTATGCTCCGGCCTTCAGCCAGTTGTCCAGTATGTTCTGGACCGGAATCTGACTGAAAGTCTGATCCAGATTGTCGAAAGTGAAGAAGAGATTGATGTTGGGGCGATATCCTTCTTTCATATAGTGCTCAAGCGAGAATATGTACTTATTCCTGTAGGATTCAAGATCCATCCTCCCCGCATGCTCAATAATTATCTCAGACCAGCAATCCAGCGGCGACAGGACTGTAAAGTCCGACAGCAGCCAGTGCCCGTTACACTTATGCGGCAGTTCATAGATCCATGTCAGCCCGTTCATATCCAGAATATCTGCGATCGACCCCTCGGACTTTGACCGCATCCATTCCCCGGTCCACCTCTGGTATGTAAGCGTTTCGGGATATTTGTCAGGGTATTTTTCCAGGTAGGCCGCCTTGAACGCCTCTTTATCCGTCTTCCATTTTGCTGCTCTCACGTCCGGCGCACTCCCCATACCGAGCGAGCTGTTCCTGTACACTTTTGGCAGCATCTGATCCACAGCATCGGGACTGTGATCCGCAGCCTTATCCAGAGCAGGCACAATGAGCGATAAATCATTCTCCATCAGCTTCATCGACAGATTAATATGATGCAGCGCCTTGATATTCTGCACATCCGGATGCTCCTCGCTTCCGAGATACACCCGCCTGCCGCTCTTCTGATCAATGGTGTAGTAATACACCCTTCCATAGTTCTTAACCGATGGTATAAGGATCATTCCCTCATACATCTTCAGCTCTTCTTTCTTTTTTCCCAGAGCAGATTTGTTCAGTTCAATAAGTTTAAGCGCCTTTTTCAGGATCTGAATCGTTGATG
>CACWYF010000218.1 GCA_902765035.1 uncultured Eubacteriales bacterium | reverse complement strand
ATCTCATCTGTTGAGCACAGCTGCTTTACATTTGATGTGTTAAGCCTCATGCCTTCCTCGAGCTCTGCAGCTATCAGGAGCCTCTTACCCATCGCCTCTGCCAGCTCAGGTTTCACGTTTCTCTTGCAGCCGACAGTCAGCGTGTCTGCAGACATATTGCCGGCATAGTTGCCGAGCACTTTTGAGATTGTGTTCCAAAACGTGCTTTTGCCGTTTCTGCCTGAGCCATAGGCAATGATGAGTGCTTCAAGATACACCTTGCCGATAGCAGCCAGACCGCAGATCTCCTGGACATAACCTACGAGCTCCTGGTCTCCCTGAAAGAACACATCGAGGGCATCTTGCCATATTTCTTGTCCTTCATCTCCGGGATCAACAAGCGTCTGCTTTGTTATAAGGTCAGCTGCATTGTGTTCCTGGGGCCTGTCCACGCCGTAGCGAAGATCGTATGTAGCTGATGGCGTATTAAGAAGAAACTCATTCCTATCCAGATCCTCTATGCTTACTTCGCAAAGAGGCATCCACTCCTTCATTGCGGCTGTCACATACTTCGAATCACGCCTTTTAAGCACAAATGCTCTGTAAGTCATTGCAGCCATGAATCGCTTGAAGGCATTCACTTCGCCGTATTCCTGCTGTGCTTTTTTAGTCGACATAGAGTTCACGTCATCCAAAATGCCTGCGCTTCTAAGATCGGCAATAGCTGCGGCAAGCTCTGTCTCCGCTTCCTTAAGCTGCTCGCCTGTGAATTCCTGTACAAGCGCTTGGGCTCCAAGCATCGACTCCTTCCAGAAGCTTCCACCATATATAAGGAAACCTGTCGCCCTTGAATACCTGACGCGCTCCGCATAGGTTGAGGCAAGTATCTCAGCCTGGCCGATGTCCGTGTAATCATCTGGCTTGTACTGAAGTCCCGACTTGTAGTCCTCAGGTGCAACATAGTCATCCTGCTGTGATACCTTCTGCCAGAACTTACGAGCGCTAGCCCAGATGGACTTTAACTCATGTTCATCAAGCGGTGGAGTGCACTTCTCAGCTTCTTTAAGGAACTGCTCATATGCTTCATCGGTATCTCCCAGCCTCTTAATGACCTTAGCTGCATACCTCGACATCGTGCTGTTACGGCTGCCCTCGTGGATCTGCAGCTTGTCCTGCTCCCACTCCTCGAAGGCCTTCTCGTCAAGATACTCATCGATGGTGTTATCGCCGTCGTAGACCTCGATCTCAGCGTCAGGGTTGCCGAACAGGAACCTGGCTCCATCTAGCGCATTTTTATCGAAGTACGGATATGCTGCAGCAATGCGCTTTTTGAGAAGTGCATACTCCTTCACATCAGTAACCTGCTCGATCGGGAAATACACATGAAACCTCGGTCTTGGACTCCGGTCACCCTTCCGCTTCATATGGCTCCTGCTCGTTACCGAGATGAAAGCGACATCCTCGAACTCGAGCATGATCTCGAACGGGGATATCCACTCTCCGGGGTCGTCGCTGTGATCGTTGTCACAGTCAAGCGCTATGCAGTCAGAACTGATGAAGTTATCGTTGCCTCTGTAGCTGTTTTGGTAGCTAGCGGTTACGTGATCGAATCCCGTCACCTGAGACATGGACTCCTTACCTGTTACAACCACCTTGTCCTGGTAGATGCAGTTGGCGAGGTTGCCGGTATAGCCACTTCGGTATATCGTCATCTCTCTCATGACTTAGCCTCCCTTCCGACTTTCGTATTCAATTGTCTGATCCTCCTTGGTCTTAGATTGAAGGCCTCTTGGGCCTCCTACCTTCCCAGTACAAATTGGCCTGTTTTCACTCACGATTCTCAGAAAAAAGTTTCCTTCCTTTTATATGGCTGCGATGCTTCTGCAGGCTTTCAGATTTTTTACGAAAAGTGTGAGTGAAACCGCCTCTGTTTGTACTGGATAAGTGAAGGAGGTGAAAACCCATGAGACACAGAGGCCAGAAGAAAGGAGGACGAGATCCATGAAAGCAGCAAAGCTAACCAAGGATGATATGATCGATCTCCTGATCGCTATCAGCATCATCTGCAAGAGAATCGCTAAGAAGTTAAACACTGAAATTAAGGAAGGATCAGAAAATGAGTAAAGAATTTGAAACAGCAATTAATGCACTGAGACATGCAGGTGATGCACTTAAGAGTGCCGGAAGCGCACTCACAAGCGCTGGGAACGCTCTTGGCAGCATAGCCGAGCTGTTCGAGCAGAGAATCGGCAAACCTGAACTAATTGCCGACAGGGTTATTGAAGAAGCTGAACCTAAGAAGTCCAAAGAAGCAGAAAAAGCAGCACCCGAGGAAACAGCTACTGCCCCATCGAAAGCAGATGTGAAGGCACTCCTGGTAAGTAAGTCGAGAGACGGATACACAGACGATGTAAAGGCGCTTTTACATAAGTACGGAGCAAGCAGCGTAACCGAGATCATGCAGTCGGATAAGCTTGCCGAGTTCTATAAGGAAGCTGAGGTGATCGGGAATGCCGGATAAGCACGCTAGGCTCTCCCCTTCGTCAAGTCACATATGGCTGCACTGTCCACCATCAGTCAGGCTGTCAGAGAAGTACGAAGACGAGAAGAGTATTTATGCTGAGGAAGGCACCCAGGCGCACGCCTTATGTGAGTGGACCCTTAAAGGCGCTCTTGGGTACCCGAGATCACCTGATCCAAGACCTAGCCTCAGCTTTTACGACCAGGTTATGCAGGATGCCGCGGATGGATACACAGAGACCGTTCTCGAGCACCTGCATAGGCTCCAGGAGAACGATCCCGCAGCTACGGTATTTATAGAGCAGCATGTTGACTTCTCAGAGTATGTGCCTGGAGGCTTCGGTACGTCGGATGCGATAGTGATCGGTGACGACGAGATGGTTGTATGTGATTTCAAGTACGGCAAGGGAGTCGAGGTGAGCGCAGAGCATAATACGCAGCTCATGTCATACGGGCTCGGGTCATACCTGATGCTCAGCCCAATATTCGATATGTCACGCATTACGCTCGTCATATACCAGCCGCGCATCAGTAACTACAGCCAGTGGCAGCTGACAACTGATGAGCTCCTCTCATGGGCAGAAAGCGAGCTAAAGCCGAAGGCAGCTCTTGCGGATTCAGGCCAGAGCACAAAAGAATCTTGAAATGCTGAGATACGACCTTAAGCTCCCGCCAGAACTTACCGATGATGAGGTGTCTGACGTCCTCACTATCGCTGACGATCTTGAGGCCTGGGTTAAAGACATACGCGAGCACGCGGTAAGGACTCTCCTCTCAGGTGACAAGATTGATGGCTGGAAAATTGTCGAAGGCCGGGCCAATAGAAAATACGTCGATGAGACAAAGGTTGCTGAGGCTGTTATTGCTGCCGGGCACGACCCGTATGTACGGAAGGTTCTTGGAATAACGGACATGACTTCCCTTCTTGGCAAGAAGCAGTTCAATGAAATCCTCGGAGACCTTGTTATTAAGCCCCAAGGCAAGCCCGTCCTTGTCAGGGCAGACGATAAACGCCCTGCGTATATAAGCAGTAAAAACGATTTTATGGAGGTAGAAGATTATGAGTAATGAGACAAAAGTTATCACAGGAAGCAAGACCAGATGGTCATATGTAAGAGTGTTCGACCCGAGATATAACGACGATGGTAAGCCGGAGTACACCATCAGTCTGATCATCCCGAAGACAAGCACAAAGACGCTTGAGAAGATCACTGCAGCGATCGAAGCTGCATACAAGGAAGGAGAATCCAAGCTCAAGGGCAATGGCAAGAGCGTCCCTGCTCTCGCAGCAATCCGCACTCCGCTGCGTGACGGTGACCTTGAGAGAGCCGATGACCCGGCATATGCAAACTCGTACTTTGTAAATGCGAAGTGCAGAGACACAGCACCGGACATTGTTGATGCGAATCTCAACAAGATCCTCGACAGGAACGAGATCTACAGCGGATGCTACGGCAGAGCTGACATCTCATTCTATGCGTACAACAACAAGTCTAAGGGCATCGGCTGCTGGCTTCATGGACTTCAGAAGATATCTGACGGTCAGCCGCTTGGCGGTAGAGCTAACGTCGAGGCTGACTTCTCAGTAGCTGATGACGACGAAGATGATTTCCTTCTGTAATTAGATTTGTGAGAAGTGGCAGCTCCGGCTGCCCTTCTCCTTTTTCGGAGGTTTTATGGAATATTTACATATAGATCTTGAAACATACGCAGAAGTCGATTTGAGCAAGTGCGGAGTTTACAGGTACAGTGAAGATACGACATTCGAAATACTTCTGTTCGGGTATTCCGTTGATGGAGGCCGGGTGCGTGTTATTGATCTTGCATCCGGAGAGCAGATACCTGAGGATATCCTCTCTGCTCTGCTTGACGATAATATTTTAAAGTGGGCGTTTAATGCGCAGTTCGAGAGGATCTGCTTATCTAACTATCTCAGGTCAAAAGGCATAAACCTTCCCTCATATAACGGCGAAGAAGGCATGCACTACCTTAATCCATCAAGCTGGAGATGCAGCATGGTATGGTCGGCCACTCTCGGCCTTCCCTTATCCCTTGAAGGCGTCGGATCAGCTCTTAAACTCGAAAGGCAGAAGATGTCCGAAGGTAAAGCATTAATACGCTATTTCTCTCAGCCCTGCAGCCCTACAAAAGTAAACGGC
>CACWYF010000217.1 GCA_902765035.1 uncultured Eubacteriales bacterium | reverse complement strand
GAAAAGATCTTTTCGATGAGCGCTGAGGAGAGCATCGAGTATTTCAGGGAGCACTACGGCCTGAAACAGTCCAAAGAGGAACTGATGCAGGAACTCTTGGACTTTTCCAGAGACTTTTACTACAACAAGGTGAAGGCAAAGGAAGGCGCCAAGGAGCTGATGGAACGATTCAGTGCTGCAGGCATTAGAATGGTCGTTGCGACCTCAAACATGCGAAAGAACATAGAGCACGCTCTTGAGAGGAACGGGCTCCTCGGATACGTCGACCGAATATTCACCAACACAGAGGTCGGCTCGAGTAAGAATGACCCCGAGATCTTCGACCTTGCGGCCAAGCACATGGGCACACTCCCAGGCGAGACACTCGTCTTCGAAGACTCCCTTTACGCGCTAAAGACCGCGAAGGCTGCCGGCTACCACACAGTGGGCGTCTACGACGCAATCGGCGAGCCCGATCAGGAAGGCCTCAAAGCAGAGGCGGACATCTATGTCCAAGCCCCTGGTGAGTTCCTGAAGATCTCAGACATAAAAGAATAGGCGCAAACCACCAAACAACATATGACAAAACCTCCGTAATGCGTTATACTTACGGAGGTAACACGCAGGTGTAGTTTAATGGCAAAACTTGAGCTTCCCAAGCTTACGTCGAGGGTTCGATTCCCTTCACCTGCTCCATAAAAAATGAGCTGGCAGAGCCAGCTCGTTTTTTATGGAATGTGGATATTCCCTTCACCTTCATTTTTCCATGTCTTAAGAAAAACGTAAGAATTATGACAGCTTTTTCTTAATATGCCTACATTAAGCTATAATTGAGGTACGAAAGGAGTGCGTCATGAAAACTAACATACTGATCGTTGATGATGACAGGGAGATAGCTCAGGCGATAGCGTTTTATCTGCGTAATGAAGGCTATGAGCCTTTGATCGCGCTTGACGGCATAGAAGCGCTCAATCTTATACGCAGCACCACTGTGAGCCTGATCATTATGGATGTCATGATGCCGGGACTTGATGGCATACAGACTACGCTGCGCATTAGGGAAGAACACAATATTCCTATAATCATGCTTTCCGCGAAGTCTGAAGACTACGACAAGATCACCGGCCTCAACGTAGGCGCCGATGATTACATGACAAAGCCTTTCAATCCTCTGGAACTTACTGCAAGGGTCAGATCTCAGCTGAGACGTTACAACCAGCTCGGTAGTGCAGCCGGAGCCGCAGCCTCAAAGGTGATCCGCTGCGGCGGTCTCGAGATCGATGATGAGGCAAAGACGGTAACTGTTGACGGAGAACAGGTGTCTCTGACTCCGCTCGAGTACGGTATTCTGAAACTGCTGGCATCAAATGCAGGCAGGGTCTTCAGCATCGATGAGATCTACGAAAAGGTATGGAAGGAGGAAGCATACAGTGCTGACAATACTGTTGCTGTCCATATTCGCAGGATACGTGAGAAGATCGAGATCGACCCGAAAGATCCGCGCTACCTTAAGGTTGTATGGGGCGTTGGATACAAAGTAGAAAAGCAATAGAGGTCGGATATGGAAAACACAATTATAGAAAACAAATCTGCGAAGCGCGGACTGTACGCGCTGCTGGAGGTGCTCGCAGTGTCAGCCGGAACACTTACGGCATTGCTGTGCGCGATCACATTCGGAGTCGCGAATCTGATGGATGTATCGCGATGGTCTGCAGAGAAACTTGAAAACATAACCCCTGGTAGCTGGGTCGCTGAGTTCACAAGCGTCCACGCTCAGGCGGATTGCACAAGCAGATTCATGACTGCCTCTGTCATCTGCGGATTGCTGGCCGTGGCTGCGGTCATCGGCTTGTGTGTGCTGACCGGTAGGCTCAGCAGGGATGAAGAAGGAAAGATAAAGCTCAACTGGTTTGACAGGCTGTGGAGCGAATTGCATCTGGTGATAGGCTGTGCCTCGGCCATGGGAGCCGTGTGTGCAGCAATGCCTGTCGCAAGAATGATCTCGGGCAGCAATAAGGTCGGTCCGTTCGATCTGTCAAAGGTATTCAGTCCTGTTGAAGCAGACAATTACATGTTTGGCATTTCAAATAATGCCGTGTTCTGGTATTGTACGGCAGGCATCGCAGCGTGTCTTGCGATTACAGTCATATGCTTCATCACTCTTGTCAAAAAGCTGAAGGCGCATGAGCTGATCCACAGTTCGCTCACGGGGAAGATCCTCGGCATGCTCGGCATTGGTGCGGCTTTTGCAGGGCGCGGAGTCGCAAAGGCAGGCAAAGGTCTGGCAAAAGCGGGACAGGACATTGCAGAGAGAAATAAAAGTGCGACAAGGCGTTTCACGATCCCGAATGACGAAGACCGCCGCGCAGCTCAGAAGCTGATAATCAAATACTCACTGATTGCAGTAATGCTGATCGGGCTTCCTGTATTCTTCATGATTATGTCGGGGGAATATGAATGGATGCTGCTCTGGACAATTGTGTCTATGGTGATCGCGATAGTACTGATCGTACGTAAGGTCGGCAAACTGGCTGAGATCAGAGCGGGTGTTATAGAAGTCAAGTCAGGAAACCTGACTCATAAGATAAGCGTCAAAGAGGACGAGAACGGACCTAAGACCGATCTCGACCAGCTTGCTTCGGATATCAATCACATTTCTGAGGCGACAAATGCGGCTGTGCAGAACGAGATCAAAAATCAGCGTCTCAAGACGGATCTTATAAGCTAGACGAAGCTGGCAGCGCATTTATTATCCATGCAACAAGAGGCGTGTTTGATAATCCTGTATCATATAACGATATTATTTCCGCAATTTCTGCCGGGAAAAGTGTTGTGTTGCGAAATGCCAAAGATGACCTTGCAACCTATTTATCTTTGACAACTGCACATGACGACGGCTTCCGTGTGCTATTTGGTAATGATATAGGTTATACCTACAGCGCAGAAAGTCCGGATGATCCTTTGATGGTAGAAGAGTAAATGAAGCACAACAATGACGGACAACAAACGTTGATCTATCATTTTGAAGAACTCAATGAATGACAGGAGATAGGATTATGAAAATTACAAAATTCCGAGTAAATGGCCAAGAGGCTGCGGTAGCTGAATCTGCTCTCGCAGGCCAACTTCTCCCCCCCCCCATCTGCTGAAGACGTAGGTAAAGTTCCTACAGTGCAAGAAGATGGTAGCTATGCACTTACAGCTGCTGGTAGCTCTAATGCTCCGCTAATATGCACCAAAATTGAC
>CACWYF010000216.1 GCA_902765035.1 uncultured Eubacteriales bacterium | reverse complement strand
GATCTCGTCGAGCAGCAGGAGCATGCCTGCTACCGAGATCTGCTCGTCTAATTCCTTGCGTTCTGCCCGCAGCTCTTCGAGGCGGGATCTGAGTACAGCTTCATCCATTTTGTCCACTTTCTCCAGCACTACAGCTATGCTTTCAACCGGTATCCCTATGCTCCTCAGGAGCAGTATTCTCTTGGCTCTTCTTACTGCCGCGTCATCGTACAGCCACTCTTTTCTGCCCTCTGAGCTGCGAACTGTAGGATGGAGCAGTCCCTTGCTGTCGTAGTATCTAAGTGCATTCACTGTAATCCCAGTGATTTCAGTGATTTCCCGGATCGTATTCAGTGACATTGCATACCTCTCTTTCCAACTATACATCTCGTTGTTACGACGAGGTCAATGCCATATTTAGAACACTTTGATTGCTGTAGTTTTGTCTCCTTTCCGGCCAGGCACCTCGTCATAGGAACGTGTTCCTATAACAGGCGCTGTAATTTTTGCGAATCTGCCGGCCGCCGGCTGCGGCTCTTTCTGGCGCACGCAAAACGCCTCCCGAAGGAGGCGCCCGTAAAGTGCTTTTTCAGTTTTGCCCTATATCATTTTCTTCAGGTATTCCACGCTCTTCTCTGCCCAGTCCTCTTCTCTCTGCAGCGTCTCTTCGAGTGTTTCGCACGGCTCCATCCAGGACTCAAGGATGACGTTGAAGTCGCTGTCGGATCTTGTGCGGCACTCTTCGTAGAAGTTCTGCGCGTCCAGTCTGCCGGTCCCGAGGCATGCTCCGGTGACCTTGAGCCCACCGCCGCCGTTATAGCGCTTGATCACATAGTCCTTCATGTGGAGGCAGATGCAGTACGGTGCCATGTATTTCAGCACCTCGCTGACCGTCTCCTCATGAGACAGGGAGTTGACCGAGTCGACTGTCAGGCGGACCTGCGGATGGCCGACTGTCTCCACCATTGCGGCATATTCCTGCGCGCTGAATCTGTCGTGGTTCTCTATGCCGAGGCAGACGCCGCTTTCCTCCAGCTGCGGAACTGCGTCTGAAAGGATGCGGCAGAACTCTTCGAGGTCAGGCTGAAACTCCGGCCCGTCCGTGATGACACGCAGGACCCGCGCGCCTATCCTCTTTGAGATGTCTATATACTCCGCCAGCCTCTCCGTCGTGGCTTTGCGCATCCCGGCCTCGAGCTCGATACCGTGCTCCTCTGCATAGGTGCGGATCATGTCGAGCTCATCTGTGCTGCACTTCTCCAGCGGCATGTTGTCGCCGAACTGGACGACCTGCACACCTAGAGCGACGGCTTTGCCTATCAGTTCAAGCGGCGTCATGACCCTCTCTGGTTTGTGGTCGGGTCTCGTCCCGCATGCAAAGCAGTATGTGAATGAGCTGATTCCTATCCTGTGATTCCCCTCCATCTCAAGTCCCTCCGATACTTTGATGCTTCCTGTTCCAAAATACTCTTCCAGCTAATTATGTAACGCTGATTATGTAATATCAATAATCGTGGCGCATCATTTTTTATGCATCAACAGGAACCGCTCAGGCGCCTCCCGCGATTGCAGGAGGCTTGCTTATTGCTGATACGTCACTGGTTCTGATTCTTATTCTTATAGTATTCCTCGACTTCCTCTGCGGTATACTCTTTGCCGTTATTATCGTAGTATATCGCGCCCGATTCCGGCTGAAATTCTATGCGCTGCACATAAGGCTCAACTGTCACAGCACCTGTCTTTGAGAGCTTTCCATCGAGATACACCTCTTCGCTCGTCTCTGAATCCGGCCCGAGATACTGGACTGAGCAGAAGTCACCACCGACTATTTTGCCATCTTCATCATAGCCGATAATATTTATATTCACCCAGTACTGCTGCAGCAGATCATTTATGTCATATGTGAAACCGGTGGTGTTCTTCAGTGAGGCATAAGCTAGATCCGTCCCCGGTGTATAGCTGAAATCCGTGATCGTCACATCTCCCTCAGGGATCTCTGATACATCCTTCCACTCTACGTTCTTGATGGTCACATCCATATGGTCAGGCGCTTCAGCCACGTCAAAGAAATCATTTGCCAACGCTCCCGCCTTTTCACCAGGCATTACGTACGGAACTTCTATAATCTGGGTCGCCGGCTTGTATTCGTCCTCTTTGGCATCCTTGACGGAGATCACTTCGCCTTCTGCGTCACACGGTTTCAGTTCGAGTTCTAATCTCGTCGCCACCTTGTCACTATTGTTGGTAACAACTATGCCGATCGTCAGATCCGGTTCATCCGCATCGATGACCGTCATGCCGTAATCCACATCAAGCTTGGAGGCCGGGTCGAGCGTGTCCCTGACCTCTTCTATCTTGCTGCAGCCGCCAAGCGCCAGCATGCACGCCGCAAGGCAAAGCACCAGCAGCAGAGTTCTGAACTTCCTGATTGAATGTAATTGCATTTCGATTCTCCTTACTAATTATTTCACGGCAAAGCTTCCGAGGTACCTGAGCTCGAGCCCGGTTTTCTCTTACAGCTCTTCGAAGGTGTCATAACTGCAGCCCTCGCACTCGATGAGGTAGTGGTACTCGCCGAGCTCGGTCTTGAGCGGTCTGTCATGTATGGTCACCAGGGTGATCTCTCTGTCGTCGAGCTCTTCCATGAGCGCAGGCAGGTCTGCGACTGAGCCTGTTGCTATGAAGGCAAGCCTGTCTGACTGTGCGGTCTGCGGCTCAGCGCAGGTGAGAACATAGAACCTGGTCTTGTTGCTCTCGTTTTCCTGTATGTTCTCTGCGAGGATGTCCAGGCCGTACACTTCCGAGCAGCCTGCCGAAGCGATAGCCGCGCACGACTTGTCCTGCCCCTCTGCTACCATCCTGGCTCCTTCCGCCGTACTCGAGACCTCAACGACCTCTGCATCCGGCAGGTTCTTCTCCAGCCACGCTTTGCCCTGAGCTATCCCCTGCTTGTGCGAGTACACCGTCCTAATGTCGCTCAGCTGCGCGTCAGACAAAACAAGCAGGTTCTGGTTGATCGTCAGCTCAACTTCTCCGATGACCGATACCTTCGTCTCGCCGATCAGTGTGTCAACGTAGTCTATGACCGCCCCGCCGATCGTATTCTCCTGCGGAATGACAGCGTAGTTGCTCTCCCCCTTCACGAGCGCCTCGACAGCCGCATCCACATTCTCATACGGCAGGTACTCGCCATGCTTCTCGAAGAAATGCTGGCACGCCTCCTCGGTATATGTGCCCTTCGGCCCGAG
>CACWYF010000215.1 GCA_902765035.1 uncultured Eubacteriales bacterium | reverse complement strand
GTTCCCGCCTGAAAGAGATACATCCTCTGATGTCTTCCTCGAAGCCATGTTCAGAGCGACTAGTCTTCAGGACAGAAATCTTCTTCTGCTGCTTCCTCTTCTCGAAGGACAAAGACCCCAGGACGACATCATTCTTGTCAATGACATGACCATTGCATTCTTCTATGCCCTTCTGACACAGCTGCTTGGCAATGACCGCGGTGTCACGCCTGAGTCTCAGACAGAACGCATGCTTGAGGCTTGCAGAAAGGTAGCAGGACTATGATTTTTGTAACCAGGCAGGATCCCCAGGTCCTCGAAAATCTTCGAACTAAGGGTGTGTACACAGTCCGCGAAGATTTCATCCGTCAGAAATACACAACTATTACTGATCACTATGCGTCTCTGTACCGGATGCTTACGTCTATGGCCAGGAGCCGCATCTCCATTCCGGAAGGGCTTCTCTACCCTGTCTGGCTGAGTCCCGAAGGTACAGATGCCATACCCGAATCATCTGACGATGTATTTCTCAGGCTCGACATTCCGGAAGGCTCCTATATCCTCGCCAATGACGAGGTGTGGGAGCACATGATCAATCACATCTACTATCCCGCTGACGAGTCAGATGAGCTTGCTCACGAAGCTGAGCTTGCAAGATACGGGATCTCCAATCCGGCATCTCTCATAAATGGCAGCGCCGGCAACTTCTACCCTCTTCTTAAGCAGAAAGTGCTTAAGAGCTGGGAGAGCATCTACACCGTAAAGCCTCAGGACCCTTCACATATCGTGGGACTCTGCTGGGAGCTGCGTGAAGAATGGCTTATCGGCTGACTTATAAGTAATGGCTCATATGAGCCATTCTTTTTTGATGCACCAGAGTCCTGCCTGAACAGCCCTTACCCCTTCTATCTCAGGTTCTGTGCCGTTCATTAGAGCCTTTCTTATTTCCGCGTCATGCCGGAAGATCTTCTTCCAGCTGTCCGTTATCTTCCTTTTTATATCCGGGTAAAATGGTTTGAGCACAGCCTCGGACGGGTCCTTGATTCCCCGCCTCTCGAGTTCACGCCTGAATTCTGCCTCATCCTTTTCATCACTGCCGATGTACGAAAGACGAAGAACTTTATACCAGTCGTACTGATCGAGGAAGACCGCCTCAGATACCGGAACGGACAAGGTCATGATTCTTCCGCCGCCCGATGTATCGACCTGATCGAGTGACCCGAATGCCCAGTACGGATATGCCCATGGCTCAGGCCTCGGCACTATCTTCTCTGCTTCCCGGATATATGCATCATAGGCTGTAAGGAATATGGGAGCGCTTTCTTCGTACTTTTTCTGCACATATTCGCGTCTCGAATACGCCGAGCCTATGTTCTGCAGTTCCTGCCATACAGCCTTGGACTGTGGGGAGTAGAGTGTCACATTACAGCATTTTTCACCCATTCCTTTTTCACCTCCCACATAAGTCCGTATGCATTTCTGTTTCCGGCTCTGACAGAATCGTCAAACAGCCTGTCCCAGCTTGCGATTATTTTTTTCTTTATTTCCGGATAGAAATCCGACATCACAGCCTGAGCATTGCTTATGCCCATGCTCCTGAGAAGGCTGTTATGCTTAGTTTCATCCTCTTCATTCAGAGGAATGTATGAGTAGTTGGTGATGCGGGTCCACTTTTCAATGTTGACCGGAGTCACCAGCTCCTCCTGCACTCTGAGCTCGAGAACGGCATAACCGTCCTCAGGGCTCATGGTTGCTTCCCTGTCGAAGGAGACCCAGACCGGAAATGAAACATCCTGGGGCCTTACAGACGCAGAAGGCATGTGATCAGAGAGCCAGCGGTAGATAAACAGCATGATGTCAGTCGTGTCTTCAAGTTCCCGGCGTATATACCGTTCATCAGCTATAAATCTTCCGGCAGTCTCAAGCTGGTCAATGACCGCTGCATTCTGTTTGGTCCAGACTGTTATTTCCGGCATAGGTGCATTCCTTCTGAGGATCGGTGAGCCATGCGGCAGACTCACAGCCCGCCGCACGGCAAGGTCATGATCGTACTAGTCTTCAAATACCTTCTGTCCGTCGACCTCGGTCTGAAGTGCTACGAGAGCCTTCTCTACGAGTTTGCGGCGAAGCTTCTTCTCCTCATCCTTGTCAAGAGCAGGGTTGCCCAGAGGATGCGGGATAGCGATAGCAGGCACAATCCTGTTAGCGCCTACTGTCAGTGAAATAGGTGTTACTGTACATACGTGAACTACAGGGAGTCCCGCTCTTTCGAGCTCTTTTACCATCGTTGCGCCGCAACGAGTGCAGGTTCCTCACGTGGAGGTGAGTATAACTGCATCTACTCCGTCAGCCACCAGTCTCTTTCCTATCTCTGCACCGTACTTCTTGGCACTTGCAACAGCTGTACCGTTACCTACGGTTGCATAGTATTTCTCGTGAAGCTTGCCGATAACGCCTTCCTTCTCGAGTTCGCGCATGATATCTACTGGCAGAACTCTGTCTGCATCTTCATTCGCATATACAGGGTCATATCCGCCGTGAGCTGTTTCAAATGTGTCAGCATCGAGATCGGTCACGCCTGCAAGGCTGTATTCACCGAACTTTGAAGCACTTGAACTCTCGATGTGGTCAGGATTGCCCTTAGGTACGATACCGCCCGAGGTTACGAGAGCGATCGTAGCGTGAGCCATATCCTTGACTGCAGGGTTTGGCTCAACTCTGTCAAAGTCAGGCATAGGATACTCTGTTACGAACGGCTTATCGTTAAGCTTGGCGATGAGCATATCTACTGCTCTCTTGGAGCCTCTCTCCTTCTCGAAGAAGTTGACTCTTACGCCCTGATTCATGTATCCGTCTTCACAGGATGCGCCGATCTTCTCGCCCTTTGCATACTTGAGAGCAAATGCTGTCATCTTCTTGACTGCGGCTCTCATGCCTGCAGCGCTGTCCTTAGTCTCAAGGATGTATACCTTGTCCTTGTACATATCTGCACCAGGGTTCTCAACATACATACCTGTCATGGACTTGATGCCAAGCTCTTCCTGAACTGCTGCTGCGATAGTTCCGCACGCAACTCCGTAACGGCCGGCATTGAATGCAGGTCCTGCTATGAACAGGTCAGGTGCAAGATCTTTGACCCAACCGAGGATCTCTGCCTTGACAGCATCTATGTTTTCATTGAAGTATGAGTCCCCGCATACGATGGTTGCGATGATCTCTGCTTCATCACCGAATCCGGTGTTGAACGCCATTCCCGGTCCTATGAC
>CACWYF010000214.1 GCA_902765035.1 uncultured Eubacteriales bacterium | reverse complement strand
ATGTTACTTTATCCATCAATCAACAAGCTAAACGAAAAGACTGACAGCAGATACTCACTGGTAATGCTCGCAGCTAAGAGGGCAAGAGACCTCGTAGACGGCAAGAGAGCCATCACAGAGGAGGAAAGCGAAAGACCTGTAAGCCAGGCCGCAAGAGAAATAGCTGATGAGCTGATTACATACTCAAGACCGGAAGGCCTCGAATAATACGGCACTGTAAAAGGCCTCGCGTGAGGCCTTTTGTGATGCTCTTTTTGAAGCTCTAAACTAATACGTCACCTTCCATGCCGCTCGGCACTTCGAGACCCATGAGGGTCAGGAGTGTAGGCGCGAGGTCTGCGAGCTTGCCTGTGGTCTTCCTGAATGGTACAGGCTCGTTGCAGATGTGGCAGAGAGGTACCTCTGCGGTGCTGTGCTTGGTGACAACGTTGCCTTTCTCATCGAGCATTGTGTCTGCGTTGCCGTGGTCTGCTGTCAGGAGGATCTGTCCGTCCTGAGCGAGGATGGCCTCTGCGATCTGGCCTACGAGGCCGTCG
Source organism: uncultured Eubacteriales bacterium (assembly GCA_902765035.1). Taxonomy (GTDB): domain Bacteria; phylum Bacillota; class Clostridia; order Peptostreptococcales; family Anaerovoracaceae; genus Crickella. Next base: position 2,718 of record CACWYF010000214.1, on the reverse strand, counting down.
AGAGTCTCAATGGCCTTCACTGCAGCATCGAATACTCCTGTGTGTCCTACCATGTCAGGGTTAGCGAAGTTCAGTATGATCAGGTCGTATGTGCCTTCGTTGATCTTCTCGATGACGGTGCTTGCTACGAGAGGTGCACTCATCTCAGGCTGCAGGTCGTATGTGGCTACCTTAGGAGACGGGATCAGGATCCTGTCCTCTCCCTTGTTAGGCTCTTCGACTCCGCCGTTGAAGAAGAATGTTACATGTGCGTACTTCTCTGTCTCAGCGATCCTCAGCTGTCTCAGGCCAAGGTCTGCGATCGTCTTTCCGAGCGTCGGATCGACATCCTCAGGCGGGAATGCGACAGTAACATTAGGCATTGTTGCATCATACTCAGCCATGCATACGTAAGTGAGATCCTGAGGGAAGGACTTTCTCTCGAATCCGTCAAAATCAGGGTCAACAAGAGCTCTTGTGATCTCACGTGCTCTGTCAGGTCTGAAGTTAATGAAGATGACCGAGTCGCCTGTCTTAATAGGTGCTGCATTGACTACTGTAGGCTGAACGAACTCGTCAGTCTCATCCTTAGCGTAGGAAGCATCGATAGCTTCCTGCGAGCATGAAGCGTGGAGTCCTTCGCTGAGAGTCAGTGCATCGTATGCTCTTACAAGCCTTTCCCATCTCTTGTCTCTGTCCATCGCGTAGAATCTGCCGGAGATGACTCCGATGCGGCCTACGCCTTCTTCTTTCATGTACTCTTCGAGTGCTCCGAGCCATGTCATTGCACTCTTAGGCGGAACGTCTCTTCCGTCAAGGAAGCAGTGTACGACTACATCCTCAACTCCGTTCTTCTTAGCCATGTCGATCACAGCCTTGAGGTGTTCAAAGTGGCTGTGCACGCCGCCGTCAGATACAAGGCCCATCACGTGGAGCGTGTGTCCTGCTGCGGCATTCTTCATTGCGCCGAGAAGTGCAGGGTTCTCAAAGAACTTTCCTGACTGGATCGATTTGGTGATCTTCAGGAGGTTCTGATAGATGACGCTGCCGGCGCCGATGTTGAGGTGGCCGACTTCGGAGTTGCCCATCTGTCCTGCAGGAAGACCTACAGGCTCGCCGCTTGCTTCGATCGTCATAAACGGATATTTTGCGAACATCTCATCGAGTACAGGTGTGTTCGCTGCGGCAATCGCGTTGCCGTACGTTTCTTTTCTGATCCCGAAACCATCGAGGATCATCAGCATTGCTGGTCTGTGTTTCATGTTTTATTTCTCCTTATTGGGGCCGTAAGCCCCGGGGTGTAATTATCCCTCTTATCGTGACAGTCGTTATTGTATCACATATTAACTGCAAAGAGACTAATTGTGTTAAAATATCCGTATGGCAGTTAAATACACGCCTGAACAGATACAGGCGATAGAAACACTTGATAAGTCGGTGCTGGTATCCGCTGCGGCAGGATCGGGAAAGACTGCGATCCTGGTCGAGAGGATCCTGCGGATCATTCTCGAGGGCAAAGCTAATGTGGACGAGCTCCTCGTAGTGACCTTCACTAATGCGGCGGCCGCTGAGATGAAGCTGAGACTTGCATCGGCAATAAGAAAAAGGATGCGGGAGAACCCGGAAGACACAAAACGTCTGAAGGAGCAGCTCTCGCGGCTTTATCGTGCGTACATAACAACAATAGACAGTTTTGCCCTGAGAGTAATAAGAGAGTTCTTCTATGAGACGGACTCCGATCCGGATTTCAAGGCTTGTGACGAGGTTCAGGGAGAACTGATGAGGCGCGAGGCCCTCGCTGAGCTGTTCGAAGAAGGGTTTGAAAATGACCATATCCTGGATATTACAGCTGATGAGGCGGCGTCACATCCGTATTCCGGGGAGATCACTGATGCAGTGAACAGTGTCGGATTCAGGGAATTCATGAGGCTGTACAGCGAGGAGCGCCAGGAGGATTCGTTCAAGGACAGGATGCTGAGCGCATATGCGGGGCTCCGCTCCGTGCCTGACTATTTTGACTGGGCCTATGGTAAGGCTGAGCAACTGAACGTGACGGAAGAGACCTTCGAGGGCTCCGGACTGCAGGCAGCGATGGCAGCTGATGCAGAGGAGACTTTTACAGCTGCGTGCAATTCTGCTGACCGTATAAGAGGGCTGTTCTTCGATGCAGGCCTGGAGGACATGTATGAGGAAAAACTCGCTCCTGAGGTGCAGATGCTTCATGAATACAGAGATGCGGTTTCCGGCGGAAATCTCAGCATGGAGATGCTCGAGAGGGTAACTGCTGCTTCGTTCATAAGGCTCGTGGCAGGCAAGGAGCAGAAAGAGGCCTACAGCACGATCAAGGATGAAGTATCAGCTCTGAGAGATGCTTATAAGAAAGAGATCAACGGGTGGAACACCAAATACATGACGCCTGACCTCAGGACACGTCTCGATGAGATGAATGCCACATATAAGTACACGGTGTACTACATCAGGATGCTCGAGGAGTTCGAGAGGCGGTATGCAGCGAAAAAGCGCGAGCGACGTGTCATGGATTTTGCCGACATGGAGCACATCGCTGTCCGCATACTCCGGAATGAAGAAGCTGCAGAGACTCTCCGCAGGCGTTTTCACTATATATTCGTGGATGAGTATCAGGATACCAACCGCATCCAGGAAGAACTCATAAGCAGCATCGCAAGGCCTGACAACGTCTTCAGGGTAGGCGATGTCAAGCAGAGCATATACAAGTTC
>CACWYF010000213.1 GCA_902765035.1 uncultured Eubacteriales bacterium | reverse complement strand
GCAGCATATTATGCATACAAGGCAGGAGAGCGTTCAGGGTACGACCTTGATGCAGTGCCTGCACTGGAGTTTTAGACTGAAATGATAGTTTTGTCCGGAAAAGAAATAAGCAAATCCTACGGAACTGACATCATCATTGAGGATGTCAGTTTTGGCGTGGAAAAAGGCGACCGGATAGGCATTGTCGGACCTAACGGTTCGGGCAAAACGACGCTTCTCAGCATAATAGCGGGCGACCTCGAGCCGTCGTCGGGCAATATATATATCAGAAGCGACATGACGATCGGTTATCTCCGCCAGAAGAATCACTTCTTCGCCGGAGGTACGGTCATAAAGGAAGCTGAGAAGACTTTTGAACACTTCTTCAGAATGGAGAAGGAGATAGAGGAGCTGCAGGAGAAGATATCCGACCATACCAGGCCAGACTTCGACAGGAGCCTTGCGGCATATACTGCACTTATAGAGGAGTATGAGAAGCAGGGCGGATACACATACAGAAGCGAGCTGGCGGCAGTGCTGAGGGCTATGGGCTTCACCGATGAGGATCAGCAGAAGAAGATAGACGTGCTGTCCGGAGGCGAGCGTACGAGGCTTGCCCTTGCATGCATGCTATTAAGAAAGCCTGACATACTCATACTCGATGAGCCGACCAACCACCTCGACCTGAGGATGCTGGCGTGGCTCGAATCATATCTTAAGAATTACCAGGGAACTCTGCTCGTAGTATCACACGACAGATACTTCCTCGACCGCATCGTGAAGAAGATATTCGACATGAGCGGCGGCACTCTGACGGCATATACCGGCAACTATTCGGAATTCCTCGTCAAGAAAGAAGAGCGGATGGAAGCCCTGCGCAGGGAATACGAGAAGCAGCAGGCCGAGATCGCAAGGCAGGAGGAAATGATAAGACGGTTCCGCCAGCACGGGACTGAGCATCTTGCCAAGAGGGCGAGGTCCAGAGAGAAGAGACTCGCACAGATAGACATCAAGGACAGGCCGGCAGGAGAACAGAGTCGGATGAAGCTGGGGTTCGAGAGCAACTACAAGAGCGGCGGAGAGGTGCTCGTATGCGAGGACCTGGCCAAAAGCTACGGAGACAGGAAGCTTTTCTCGAACGTATCCCTTGATGTGAGAAAGGGCGAGAAGATATGTATCATCGGTGACAACGGCATCGGAAAGACGACGCTGCTGCGTATACTCATGGGGATCGAGAAGCCTGATGCGGGATATCTCAAGGTCGGCTATAATGTCGATTTCGGATATTACGACCAGGGCCAGAGACTCCTGGATGACAACGAGACTGTCCTCGGAGAGATGAAAAACGCGTATCACCTGTATACAGATACCGAAATGAGATCACTTCTCGGAAGGTTTCTCTTCAAAGGTGATGATGTCTTCAAGATTGTAGGAGACATATCCGGAGGAGAGAAAGCAAAACTGTCACTTCTCAAGCTGATGCTATCGGGAGCCAACACGCTTGTCCTTGATGAGCCGACCAACCATCTTGATATCGAATCTAAAGAGGTTGTGGAAGACGCTTTGCTCGAATTCGGAGGGACCCTCATAATCGTATCCCATGACAGATATCTTCTGACAAGGATACCGGACAGGATCCTTGAACTGACGGAGAACGGGATAGTCGAATACAAGGGCAACTTTGAGTACTATCTGGAGAAGACCTCTCCTGAACAGGCAGACGGTGCAGGGGATGCACAGCAGACAGGCAGAAAACCGTCAGGCGCATCTGAGACTGAAAAGACGCTCGAGCTGGTAAGGTCATCAGAGGCTGACAGGCAGGCCAAGAAGCAGAAGGAAGCTGAAGAACGGCGCAAAGCCAGAAGAGGAGATGAGATCGAGGAGAAGATCCATGAGCTCGAGGGTAAGATCGCAGATATTGAAGAGCAGCTGTCTGACCCGGAAAGGGCTTCAGACTTCGAATGGATGCAGGAGCAGTCTCAGCTGATGGCTGAATGTGAAGCAGAAATATCCTCACTTTATGATGAGTGGATGGAACTGCAGTAATTCAGTCTTAACAACTGCGTTAAATATATATAATAATTGATTGTGAAAAATCCTACTAAATTATTGCCATAAAAGGCCGCAATTAATATAATATTAATCGATACATAAGAATACACGATAAATCAAACCGATAGCCGGCAACCATGCTGCGCTGTCGCTGCAGAAAAAAGAGGTGGAATAAATGGTTTTTGAAAAAGTTAAATCACTTATCGTAGAGCAGCTTGATGTAGATCCTGAAACAGTAACAATGGATACAGACTTCATGAAGGATCTTGAAGCTGATTCACTGGACGCTGTTGAGATCATTCTCGGAGTTGAGGATGAGTACGGAATCGAGATTCCTGACGAAGTAGCTGAGAACTTTACTAAGGTTTCGGATATCGTTGAGTATATCGAAGCAAACAAGTAGTTCAGTGACGCATGGCGCGTTTCAGCAGAAATGGGGGGAATCAGAATGAGCAATAAGCCAAAGGTATCCAATGCGATAATAAGGAGACTGCCTAGGTACAGACGTTATCTGGGACATCTGCAGACACGCGGAGTACGCAAGGTCTCCTCGAATGAACTGAGCGAGATGATAGGCTACACAGCTTCTCAGATCAGACAGGACCTCAATACATTCGGTGAGTTCGGGCAGCAGGGATACGGTTATGAAGTAGATAAGCTGTACAAGGAGATCAACAAGATCCTCGGCCTTGACAGAGAGTACAAAACTGTAGTTGTCGGAGTAGGTAACCTTGGACAGGCTATCACCAACTACACGTACTATTACAAAATCGGATTCAACATCATGGGACTTTTCGATGTCAATCCTAAGATCATCGGCAACTGGATCAATGATGTTGAGGTAATGGACTAGAACGAGCTTACAGATTACTGCAAGAGAGAGCACATCGATATAGGCATCATCTGCGTCAACAGAGAGAATGCACAGACGGTAGCTGACGACCTGATCGCCGGCGGAGTCAAGGGCATCTGGAATTTTGCTCCTGTTGACCTGGTAGTACCTGAGAATGTGGCACTCGAGTCAGTTCATCTTTCAGACAGCCTCCATGCTCTCTCATTCATGATCAAGAGCATGAGCGAGAAGGAAAACGAGGACAAGTAGAGTCTTCAGAATGATCTGCACGACTGCGGGTCATGGCAAAGAAAAAATCCCGTAGCCTGAGCTACGGGATTTTAAGTAAGCATTCAATATGCTGTTCTGCTGATTAAGCTTCAGAAGGTGCACCTACAGGGC
>CACWYF010000212.1 GCA_902765035.1 uncultured Eubacteriales bacterium | reverse complement strand
GTCAGATTTCTCTGCATCTTCTGCTTACGGAGATCCAGATATCTGTATTTGAGCCTCAGGTTGTCGTCTACGTTGTCATCGTCCTTGATATAGATCGGAGGAGTCTCAGACTTTGAATAGATCACTAGATCATCAGCGAAGACTTCGATATCTCCGGTCGGAAGGTTTGAATTCTTGGAGGATCTCTCCTTAACGGTTCCCTTTACACCGATGCAGTATTCGCTTCTGAGAGACTTTGCCATTTCGATGATCTCTGCAGGTACGTCTTCATTGAATGTTACCTGTGTGATACCGGTCTTGTCTCTTAAGTCAACGAATACGAGTCCGCCAAGACTTCTTGCTTTGGCTACCCATCCGTTAAGTACAACGTTCTTACCTTCGTCGGCAAGTCTCAGCTCGCCGCACATGTGAGTTCTCTTATATAACATCTGCAAGTTCTTCCCTTCTTACTTTAGTCTGTTCCGAATTGGACATATTCTTAAGTGTCAGTTCGCCGCTGGCAACTTCATCTTCGCCGATAACGACTGTATAAGCTGCACCGAGCTTGTTGGCGTATTTCATCTGACCCTTGAGATTACGCTCTCTTGTATCCATCTCTGCCCTTATGCCCTTGCTTCTCAGCTCGTGCAGGAGTCTTACTGAATACTCTCTTGCCTCATCTCCTATCCATGCAAGGAAGATCTGAGGAGACGGAGCGCTGCCGAAGTCATGTCCGCATGCCTCCATCAGGAGAAGCAGTCTTTCCTTACCGAGACCGAATCCTACACCCGGCATGTCAGGTCCGCCGATCTCCTCGATGAGATGATCGTATCTGCCCCCGCCGCAGACGGTACCCTGGGCACCGATCTTTGTAGTGATGAATTCAAAGGCTGTCTTGGTGTAGTAATCCAGACCTCTTACGATGGTAGGATCCACAACGTACTTTATGCCCATGGCATCAAGGTGCTTTTTGAGCTCTTCGAAATCCTTCCTGCAGTCATCACAGAGAAAGTCGAGCATCATCGGAGCGCCTTTGACAAGCTCCTTGTCTTCAGGTGACTTGCAGTCGAGTATCCTCATCGGATTCTTGTCGAATCTTGACTTGCATGTATCGCACAGGCAGTCGAACTTAGGTCTCAGGAAATCCTGAAGAGCTGTTCTGTGTACAGGTCTGCAGTTTCTGCATCCTACACTTGAGATGTGAAGTTCTACATCTTCGATTCCCATTCTGTTCAGAAAATCATGTCCCAGTGCAATGATCTCAGCATCAGCAAGCATGCTGTGCGTTCCGAAATTCTCAATGCCGAACTGGTGGAACTCTCTGAGTCTTCCGGCCTGCGGTTTTTCATATCTGAAGCATGGAGTGTTGTAATAAACCTTGGTCGGCTGAGTTTCAGCATAGAGATTGCTTTCAATAAATGATCTTACTGCAGGTGATGTTCCTTCCGGCTTGAGCGTTATGCTGCGGCCGCCGAGATCGTTGAAAGTGTACATCTCCTTCTGGACAACATCAGTCGTATCACCGATTCCCCTGTTAAAGAGCTCAGTAGCTTCGAAAACAGGTGTGCGCAATTCTCTGAATCCGTATTCGGCGCAGATTTTTGCCCATTCAGATTCGATATACTGCCACTTCCATGACTCGGAAGGAAGTACGTCCTTGGTACCCTTTTGAGCTTTGATAGCCATCTTATCCTCCGTAGTATTTATTCTTTCTTTCGAGCATCTCGTCAAAACGCTCGCTGTATACCTTGTAGTTGCTGACATTGGCGACTCTCTCGAGCCGGTCTTCTGCAGGGAAATATATCTTCCCTATGCCGCCCGCACCGAGATCGATGATGGTCTGCTTCTCCTCCATGATGCGGATGTTGTAGATCGAGTGCTTCCCCTCTCTGCAGTAACCGACATTCTCAAGTGCGCCCATCTGATGCTTCTGTCTGTATATGTAATACGGGTAAAATCCCTCATCAGCCAGGCGCTTTCTGGCGAAGTCCACCATCTGTGAGACTTTATCTGTACCGCGTCTGTAATATTCGGGATCGTGTTCTCTTAATCTTGATCCTCTCTTGACCGAGAGTGTATGTACTGTAATGTTGTTTGCACCGAGGCTCAGGATCTCTTCAAGCGAAGCCTTGAAATCGTCAAGATCCTCGCCCGGCAGTCCGGCTATGAGATCCGCATTTATGACATCGAATCCGTATTCAGATGCCAGACGGTATCCCTGCCTTATGTCTTCAGCTGAATGGTCACGGCCTATCCGTCTCAGTGTCTCGTCCTTCATAGACTGAGGATTGATGCTGATACGGCTGACTCCCATGTCCTTCATAACCTTCAGCTTGTCCGGTGTGATCGTGTCCGGCCTGCCAGCTTCTATCGTGAACTCAATGGCTGACGGATCGATTCCGATCTCATCCCTTACAGCTGCTATCAGCTGACCGAGCTGATCAGCATTCAGAGTGGTCGGTGTGCCGCCGCCTATGTACACGCTTTCTATCTCCGTACCGTGATCCCTTATTAGTTTACCGGTATATTTTATTTCCTTCAGGAGATGGCCAAAGTACTCTTCTATGTCCTCCTCAGGTGCTACATTGGAGGCAAAAGCACAGTATTCGCATCTCGTCGGGCAGAACGGTATCCCTATGTAAACGGCGCTCTTCGATGACGGCTCGCTGCTGATGTGACTGATCTGATACTGCAGGATCTCTGTCAGAAGGCTGATTTTATCTGCAGAAACGAGATATCTTTCAGCAAGAAGCTGCTCCATTCCGCTTACGGATCCTGCTTCTGCATACATCTCGTCGTTCAACGAACTAGAAGCTGCTTCAATGACATTCCATTGAATATAAGCCAGTTGCTTATCCAATGAAACCTCGTTGATGATGGCAGCCACTTCCTGAATCGGACGAATCTGTCCAACACTTACCTCTTTCACAACATCCTGCACACCGATACCTTTCAAGAAAGCATCCCAGTCGATACCCGGAATAGTCTTCTTCAACTCATCGACCGACATCTTATGATAGTTCGCTGCCGGATCACGTAATTCAACGTTGTTGAACGAAGCCTTGGCGATACGAGTCTCTATCTCCATGACAGCATCACGATTTTTCTCAGCCGTAGCCTGATCAAAACCAGCGAGTTGGAAAGTCTTCACGATATGTTCCTTGAATTTATTACGGATATTCGTAGTAGCCTCATCCTCGTCCAGGTAATATTCTTTCTGACCAAGGCTCAAACCACCCTGACCAAGTTGGAACAGGTTGTTCTTGCTATCCATAATATCGGCATCAATATA
>CACWYF010000211.1 GCA_902765035.1 uncultured Eubacteriales bacterium | reverse complement strand
CATCTTTGATGCAGGTCTCTGAGTTGTCGATGCCGAGCTCCTTCATGATGGATAAGAGCCTGTTTCCCGTCCCGGTGTCCATCACCTTCCATTCCATCAGTCGGTGCGTGAAGTCATACGCATTGAGCGGCTTATCAGGCTTGGTATACGGAGCGCACTCATAATCGATCACAGTCTCAACATAGTCCTCGTACGTCCTTGGCAGGTCGTTCTCGAGGTGATGTGGCTGCGTTCTGGTATGCATCTCCTGCGCGGCCCTCTGATCCATGAAGAGATACATCAGCATTTTGTCCATATCATGGACTGCCGCCCTCTTCAGCATCTCCTCCCTGAGAGATGGCTCATGGATGTATCTGCGCACGCAGTACTCGAATGCCCTTCTGTGCCTGTATGTATATATGCACCACTCAAGATTTCTCATAACAGTATATTACTTAAGAAGGTCTTCTCCCTCTCCCATCATCGGGATGTCTACTGCTGTGGCGTCCTCAAGATGGAACATCATCAGCTTGTGGCCTGTCTCGTCGTTATAGATATTTCTAAGCTGCGGCATTGCCTCGAGGGATGCCTCTGCATACTTAGGGTCTGTCTCGAAGACTGCTTTGCCGGTATAGCGGAGCCAGTGGCCGTCCGGCTTTGCGCATGCGATCTCGACCTTAGGGTTGAGGCGAAGCTGCTTGTACACATCTTTGAAATCACCGACGCCGAACAGGACTTTGTCGTCCATCTCCATGTGTGCGCCGAGCGGTCTTACCTTAGGCTGATCCCCGTCAACGGTTGCCAGATAGAAAACGCCTGCTTCTGTCAGAAAATCATTTACCTTACTCATTTGTTGCCTCCCTTGTGTGATAGTTTATCTATTCTTGTATTGCTGTATTCTGTGCAATAGTATATCAGATTATGTATGACTGAATCTCACCTGCGCAATAGTTTGTCGATGTACTCTTTAATAAAGAATACATAGGTGAAGTATGCGAATACTCCGAGGCTCGCCTCAACTATTACCGTGGCGAGCAGGTCCGTGAGCATGTTCTCGCCGGACAGGATCTTAGGCACATTGATGATGAGGCCCGCTATGAACAGCGCGACCAGCAGCAGGAACACTGCGCCGAACACGACCGGGATCATATAGTGCTCGTATTTTGCATATCTCCGCTCGTCCGTCCAGCCGTATATCGTCACCCCGAAGAATACTGTCCATACCAGGAACAGCCAGAACATCAGCTTGCCTGTGCTGTAGTGCATCCCAAAGTAAACGACCCCGGCAAATCCCAGCAGGAAGGCCAGTATAAAGAATCCCAGTATGAGCTTGTATCTGTAGTCGCCCTTCTCAGGCCTTGCGTATCTTCGCGCCATAGATCTCCGCTACTGTTGTGTAAAGTGCCACGGGCTCCTGTGTGTCAGGTGCCTTAACCTCACGTTCGCTCATGAATTATTATACACAACTCTGTGCTATAATTGTGCATAAACATCTGCCGGTAAGGTCCACGCACAGGACCAAGGTTACACTTTCCCGCGGACATCTGCATCAAGTATTCCTGCGTAAATTGCCTTGCCGCCTGTGAGCTGTGCCCACATGTTGTCACCGTAATCGTAGTGCCACCATTCTGAAGGCAGATTGGTGAAACCCGCCGCCGTCATGACATTGTAGATCATGCGGCGGTTTTTTCTTGCGGAAATGTTTGCAGTGTCGTGCGCGTCAGGCTCAGTTGCAGTGTCGCCTGTTACCGTATCGTGCCCCCGGCCGGGCTCGAAATAATCTGTCCAGGTCGCATCGCTGAATGCGTCGAATGTAGTGCCCATATCAAGCGGCTCACCATCCGGTCCGATTATAGTGAGGTCCACCGCGCCGCCTGTGTTGTGGATGGACGGCTGCAGCACATCATATGAAGGCATGGAGACGCATGTCCTTGTGTGCATGTCCAGCTCCTCCTCGGTGAGATCAGGCATCTCTGCTCTGAACTGCGCGCGGTAATGATCCCACAGGGCCTGCTGGACTGCTATCGGCCTGTAGGCATCGAGAATCCTGAAGTGATATCCTTCCGGCAGCATATCCTCTGCCCTGTGCAGCATGTCTCTGACAATCTGCCGGGCCATGATGCTCGGACTGCTTCCCGGAAGCGGCCTGCCGCCTATCTCTTTCCAGTGATAGTAATCCGAGTCACACTCAAATTCATCATCGAGGTATACTAGCGGCTCATCGGACGGGTCCTCGACTGTGAGGAAGCCGTACGGGAATTCTATGTGCGGGATATGTCTGCTGAGATCAGCAGGTGCATGTTCACTCGAATCTTTATGCGTTATAGTCCTGTGTAATTCTGACATACTTTTGCGCCTCATCTGTGCTATACTATGCATGCGAGCCAGGATACGGATGGTCAACCATTTTGTGCTATTGAGAGCACCAGCCACATCCTATCCGCTCGCTTTTTACTTACAAAAATAGTAAAACACCGCACCTGCTCAATCAAGAGTGATGCGGTGTTTTTGCTTATATGGACACTATCTCTTTATCGCATTATTAGTTTAAGCGCTGATTGCTTTTGTGAACTTCTTCAGCACTTCACGCAGATCATCCGGCAGCCTGTTCTCGCACTTCTGCTTGAGAACATCCGGCACACCGTAGAATGCCTCTGCGATCGAGCCGGCGATGCATGTAAGCGTGTCGCAGTCTCCGCCGAGTGAAACGGCTGTCCTTATGACATCTTCAAAGTCATTGCCCTCAAAGAACGCAGTGAACGCCTCCGGTACTGTCTCCTGGCATGACTCCACATGCCTGTATCCCGGCCTGATCTCATCACATGTCCTGCTGAAATCATAGCCGAATTCCCTGATGACATAATCTTTGATTTCATCCTTGCTGCTGCCGTTTCTTGCCATGAAGATAGCAGCCGCTACTGACTCCGCGCCCTTGACCCCTTCCGGATGATTATGAGTCACTTCAGCCGTCCAGGCTGCGACCTTACGAGTCATCTCTATGTCGCTGAACATCCAGCCTGCCGGTGAAACTCTCATGGCAGATCCGTTGCCCCAGCTGTTATATGGCTGAGGATTCCTTGCAGCGAGCCAGCCGCGGAACCTTCCGCCGTATCCTGCATAAGGATATTTGTGACCCCACTTCTGCATGCTGTCTATGAGAAGATCCTTTGTCTTCTTTTCGTCGTCGATGACACCGCTGTCTATCGCCTGGCCCAAAGCCTCTGCGACCGCCAGTGTCATAACGCTGTCGTCTGTAAATGATGCTCCCCTGTCAAAGAATGGGAAGTCCTTTGTCTTGT
>CACWYF010000210.1 GCA_902765035.1 uncultured Eubacteriales bacterium | reverse complement strand
TATGGTCGAGAAGATGGGAGTCAAAGATGACTTCTATATTGCATCTGCTGCGACTTCGACTGAAGAGATCTGGGGCGGGCAGGGCAATCCGGTATATCCGCCGGCGAAGAATGAGCTTCTTATGCACGGGATCGGAAGAACGCCTTATACCGACTTCAGTAAGAAGAGGGCGGTGCAGGTCTCAAAGGCCGATTATGATAAATATGACTATCTCCTCTGCGCAGAAGAGCGGAATATCAGGAACACCATGCGCATAACAGGCGGTGATCCGGATAATAAGATCATGAGGCTGCTGGATTTCTCGGATAATCCGAGGAATATCGCTGATCCGTGGTATACAGGTGTGTTCGACATCACATATAGTGACATAGAGGAGGGCCTGAAGGCATTTCTTAAGCACCTTGGATACGAAGTACGCTGATTTGCAACAGAATAACTGTTGGTGTATCATTAAAGAGCCGAAAGGCTCTTTTTGTGATGCATTATTGACGAGTAAAGTTTATATGAAAAACACTCAATTCAGACCAAAAACCAATAACCTGTCGCTCGTATGGGAGAAAATCAATACAGTCATTGAGCGTGACCTGGCTCTGATCCTGATTATCATGACAGCAGGGCTGCTTCATTCTGACCAGTATGGCATGAGAGGCTTTCCAGTGCCGTGGTTATCCCCGTCCCAGAGTGCTCATATGCACAGCAGCATCGGTGCATTCATAACATCACTTCTGTGTGCTGCAATCATGGTTGCTGTCGGCGAGATACTCAATGCTGTTCTTAGAAAAGGCTCAGAGCCGACTGCTTTCAGAAGCCCTTCCTCGCAGACATCAGTATACGCCAATACATATGACGATACTCAGGAATTCCAGGATATTCCGGACACCGGCGCTTTCGAAAGCAAGGATACACGCAATTACAGCAAGGCTCTTCAGAAGAACCAGAAGCTGTTCAGGAAGGTTGAAAAAACTATCAATAAGCCTCCTGTGCGTACAAAATATGTGATGGGCCATGGTGAGAAGATCGTTCTGAGAATAGTTCTTTCCATATTTGCAGCTTCAATTATTATTATTGGCGTGATATCGGGAGCGGTGTTCACACATAACGGCCTGGACGATGATATAGCAACGGATGATTATGATACAGAATATGCGGAAGACTCCTCAGATGACTACGGCAGCCTGATCGGTACTCCGTTCTTCGATGATGATGAGTATCTTCAGGATGAATGCGACAGGATCATCGGGATGCTTATAGACGAAGATGAGGAAGGCCTTTCGGAGATAGGAGAAGGCGATGCAGCTGCTCTTATCGGCCTTGCTGACTGGGGCAACTCTGAATACGTTCGCGACTACCGCTTCGCTGTTTCAGAAGACCCAGATCAAGGATTTATCAGGTTCCTTGTCACATCCGGAGATAAAAAGTATATGCTGGGACTCAAGTTTGAGGGTGACGGGCTTGCGACTGATGAAAGCAAGGCTGTCGTAACAGGTGTCACGGCATGTCCGCACACTCCATGGGAAGAGCTGGATCCTGAAGACGAAGATTACTGGAATGTTCTGGAGAACAAAGTAGAAGAACAGAGTGCTACTGTCGGCAATGCCGACTTCATGGGCTACAGCATACTGACATGGTAGCGGGGCATAAGCATGAAGAAGAGAAGACGCAGACTTCCGAATGATTTTCTCATACTCATTATTATCGCGGAGCTGTTCGCAATCTCTTTCTCATGCACTGAAATAGTCACAGAATCCACTGAGAGGACCATAGACAGGAGAACGGCTGCAATAACGGAGACCAGCACTTCGTATCTTATAGACCCGACAGAAGCCGTTGCCAGGGGCAAGGAAGCCTACGATATCTGGTGGGAGGAAGAGCACCGCTGGAAGGGACCGGTCCTGTCCAAGGGAAGAGGCGTCAACTACGGTCCGTCAGGCAAGGAGACGTACTATAACCTCAACATGAGCGGTGTGGTCAATATCATGCGCAGCATGGGCTATACCGGCGAATACTGGGTAAGAGATGACGGGTGCAAAATGCTCGGCGAATATATCATGGTCGCTGCCAATCTCAATCTCAGGCCGAGAGGATCCATCATCGAGACATCGCTTGGCGATGCTATCGTCTGCGATACAGGGGGATTTGCAAAGAGAAATCCTACGCAGGTCGACGTTGCTGTGACCTGGTAGGTGATCTCAGATATTATTTATTATTATTGTGGAAAATACTGACGGTTTCTGCTACAATTGACAGGACGTTCAGATAAATACAGTTAATACAGGCCTGCCTGAAATACCGGCAGTGCTAATACATAATGGAGAGTAGAGAGAATCAATGAGCAGAAACAGAAATAACAGACAGGCCGCTCAGTACGGCTATAACAGACAGTCCAAGGGCTATCAGCAGAATCTGTACAAGCAGAAACTGAAAGAGGAGAACATCAAGGCTCCTAAGAACACTCTGACAGAGAAGAAGCTCAGAACAATCGCTATCGTTGCCGGCATCGTATGGCTGGTGCTGACAATTGCGCTGATCTTCGCATTTAAATGGTGGGGACTCCTCGCCGGTCTCGTTATCGGTCTCATAGGAGTAGGCGGAGCTTACCTCTATCTCAGAAACAAGCAGAATGAGATGATCGCTTACTACAAGAAACTCGGAATGACAGAAGACATGTACATCAACGAGCTGAAGAAGAGGGGAACAGACCCTAAGCAGCTTGAGTACACACGTAAGGTCTGGCGCAGAGTCAAGGTAGACTAAGTACAGAGATCGCTGCTCATGCAGCTGACCGAAGGCAAAATAATACCGCATTCCCATCACGGTAATGCGGTATTTATTTTGCGTGTCCGGAATTCCCGGTTGTATCACTCGACGCGCATGATGTTCTCAATTGATTTTACGACATCATCCTGCATGATCCTGTCGAGGGCGCTCTCAAGGTTGGACTTCTCCGTAGGGAAGAGGATGAATATGAGAGGCACTACGATCTCGCCGTCGAGTTCATGAGGATATTTCTGCTGTATTACCTCGATGCTTATGCCGTATTCGCCGAGGACTGTAGTGATCTTGCCGAGTACACCGGGCTGATCGGCTACTGTCATGCGGACGTAGTACTTGTTGGTGCCTTCACCTGCAAATTCAAGACCTGAATCATAGCGAAGCTGCGGAACTATATCGTATGCAGAGTCTTTCTCGAGTTTTGAAGACCGGCGGTACGTTCTTCATCTGCAATGAGTCGAACGGTCATGACAGGGAAGCCGTGAAATTCTCAAAGATCATCGATGGAATG
>CACWYF010000209.1 GCA_902765035.1 uncultured Eubacteriales bacterium | reverse complement strand
CTTCATCGGAGAAATACTTCTCCTTAAGTCTGCGGGCCGCGAACTCGGCGTAGTTTTTCCACGCGTCGCTTGCATCGAAGACGGCTTTGATCTTTTTGCGCGCAAATCCTGATGCTTCCAGAGATTCCAGCAGAAGTATCTCGTCCATGATTCCTCCGCCAAGAACAACTTCACCGGCAGTCTGCATCTCTACCTCTTTGCCGCCCATGATGTAGGCGAAGTCGGTAGTCGATGAGCCAATGTCCACTACCAGCACCGGCTTCGACAGTATGTCGACACCGACCTGCAGGTGCTTGGACTGGCAGGCGCTTACCATTGCGGCTCTTGACTCGGAGATTATCTTTGCGGGAGGGTATCCTGCGCTCTCGAAGATCTCGCGGTAATGCTCTCTGGTATTTTTGTTCCAGCCGGCAGGGCATCCTACATAGAACGAGCATTCCTCGTTCTTTATAAGATCACCGCTGCCATATAGTTCACCAAGCACGCCCCCTGCAAAGCTCTTTACATCTGCCGCGCTCGAGCGGTCTGTCAGGAACCTGCTCTTGAAGCGGATCTTGCGCTTTATTACATTGTCGGCATAACATGCCTTTTCGCCTATAAGGAGCTCACCTGATGAAAGCTGCGCGTATGCCGTAATAAAACTCTGCTCACCTACTACGGTGAGCATCTCAGGAGCTACCTGATCGTCTTTACTTAGCCTTGCGATGGCGCTTTCAGCGTCACCGAGGTCAAAACCGAAAAATCTGTCCATATCAAAACACCTTATTTGCGTGTCGACGCAAGACCCTTCTTGAGAAGATTGCCGTCAGCGACCATGGCAGGACGAATAGTGCCTGTCTTCGTACCCGGCATCATATCGAAGTACTGCCTGGTGCTTTCGCTGTAGTCCACGACCTCGATCTGCTGCCTGTGCAGATAGTACTTGATAGCTTCGATCTTTTCGAGAGCATACTCAGGGTCTCCGCTGTAGGAGGCTGCAAGAAGGTCTGAGAAGAGATCAAGTTCAGGCGTTGTTGCCGGTCTGCCGTCAATATTGCCTGCCTGTTCTCTCTTGTCCCAGCGCTCTCTTGCACCGACTTCGTCAAGACTCTGATCGACGGACAGGATCGTTGTCCTGTAGTACCTGTAGAGCTTATCTGCGTCCACATGGATCTCGACCTGCTGCTCCTTGGCAGTTCTGACAGGACCGCGGCGGACCATAAGACCGCCTAAGATGCCTGCCGCAAGGCCGCCGAACACTGCGAGCATACGGATCACAAGCTCCCTGGTGGTAGCCGGCTCGGAAGCCTCCATTCCGGCTATGATCATCGGGAACATCGCGTAGAGGCATAGGACGATGCCGGCAAACATGAGAAGTGCTGCCGGAACCGAGATCCTGTCCGATGAAGATTTTGCCTTCTTCGGTTCCTTGTCATGCTCCCATACCTTGGTGGTACCGGTCGAATCGATCAGAGGCAGCGAAAGACGCACCGCCTGCATCAGATATGCCGCAGTTTCTCTTTCACGCTCACTGTCGCATTGCTCATTGAATCTGAGCACCAGCTTGTCGGTCTCATTTTCGAGAACTTTGATAGCCTTCTCAGGGATGGCTGCATTTGAGAGCTCGGTTATGAGATTGCTTTTGTCTTTGTCCAGTAAATCAGTCATTTTCATAGTACTTTTATTATACGTTATTTGCTGTTGGGAAAGGAAGAAAAAACGGACAAAAACTTACAGAATCAGACATACAAGTGCTGCCCGGATGGGGTATAATTTTTCCATCGATTATTAAAGGAATTATGGAGAGCAGAATGACAAAGAATATAGAAGAACTTAAGAAAAGCTATGCGGATCTTCTTATAAGATCCGGACTCAATCTGAGAAAGGGGCAGAGACTTGCAATAAGCTGCCCTGTGGAATGTGCGGATTTTGCAAGGCTGTGTGCCGCTGCTGCCTATGAGGCCGGCTGCAGAGAAGTTATCATGTCCTGGAATGATGATGCGCTGACCAGGCTCAAGTACCTTCACGCGGAAGACGATGTCTTCGACTCAGTCAATCCGTGGGAGAAGGATTTCAGGGATATCCTCTCGGAAGAGGGCGCCGGCTGGCTGGCCATCTATGCAGAGGACCCGGAGAACCTGAAAGGCGTTGATCCGGACCGCATCTCACGCGCTCAGAAGGCGCACGGCAAAGCCATGGAAAAGTTCCGCCAGAGGGAGATGAGAAGCGAGTTCCCATGGTGCGTATGCTCGGTGCCTACAGACGCATGGGCAAAGGCGGTCTTTCCTGACATGGAGAAGGAAGATGCCAAGGCGCGGCTGTGGGAAGAGATACTTGCTGCCTGCAGAGTGGACGGCGGCGATGCTGTACAGAACTGGAAGGATCACTCGGATGAACTTCAGAGACACGTGCAGATACTGAATGAGTACAATTTCAAAGAGCTTAGATATAAGAATTCTGCCGGAACTGACGTGACCGTCGGACTGCCTGAAGGACATTTCTGGGCAGGAGGAGAAGAAAACGGTGCGGACGGAAGACCTTTCTCCGCAAACATACCGACAGAAGAGGTCTTCACTCTGCCTAAGAGAGACAGCATCAACGGGACGATCGTTGCGACCAAGCCGCTTGCTCACAACGGAACGCTGATAGAAGGATTCAGCTTTGAGGTGAAGGACGGCAAAATCACCGACGTCCATGCTGAAAAGGGCGAACAGATACTGAGAGACGCCATATCCGTGGACGAAGGCGCATCATACTTCGGAGAAGTAGCTCTCGTACCGCATGACTCGCCTATATCCAGCTCCGGGATACTCTTCATGAACACTCTTTTCGATGAGAACGCCTCCTGCCATTTTGCATTCGGCGAGGCTTACCCTAACATATACGGGGCAGAGAACATGAGCGAAGAGGAGCTTAAGGAAAGAGGAGCCAACTTCTCGATGACACATGTAGACTTCATGGTGGGATCTGCGGACATGACTATCACCGGGATCACCCATGAAGGAGAGGAAGTGCCTGTATTCATAAACGGAAACTTCGCATTTTAAAAAAACTGCATATCTCGCTCTGAGATATGCAGTTTTATTTGGTATCAGTTCTTGAGGCTCTGGAGCGGTGCCGGGATGCGTCCGCCGCGGTTGATCATCTTCGCAGGTGACTGGCTACGGAGCTTCATGACCGGGCCGAATCCCAGAAGGCCGCCGAAGTTGAGTTCTTCGCCTTCCTTAAGGCCGATGGCCGGGATGACTCTGACTGCTGTGGTCTTCGAGTTGACCATTCCGATGGCGGCCTCATCTGCGATGATGGCCGAGATGACTTCT
>CACWYF010000208.1 GCA_902765035.1 uncultured Eubacteriales bacterium | reverse complement strand
TGGTTACAAAATCGATATTCAAGCAAAGAAAAACTGGGATCCGCTCAAATTGCAGTTCCCAGTTGATTCTGTTTTGTCATTAACTTAATGACATTGCCCAGAGGGCAGATGTATTTGCAGAACGGCCTGTAGATGAATATCGATGCTGCGATGCACAGGATCAGCAGCAGGAACTTCCATCTGAAGAGCCAGCCCAGAGCCCCTCTCATCATGCTGTTGAGAAGGACCAGCGGTATCCCGCCTTCCAGCGTTCCGACCGGGCAGATGTACTTGCAGAAGAACGGCTCTCCCACTCCGTATTTGCTTCTGTAGAAGAACGGCAGCAGAAATACCATGACGAAGAGCATCACGTATTTCAGGTAGCGCAGAGGCCTGTCGATCTTCTCCGGCACTGTCAGTTTAGGTGTCGGGATCTTGTACAGGAGCTCCTGTATAAGACCGAAAAGGCAGAGCCATGCGCAGATGAATCTTCCTATGAAGAGCCCGATGATGGCGAGGTAACCGATCACGTAGGCTCCGATGCCTCTGTGTCTGTTGTCAAAGATGGCCTGCATCGATCCTATAGGGCACGAACCAAGAGCTCCCGGGCAGGAGTAACAGTTCATTCCCGGAACGCAGACCTGCTTGAGTTTGCCCTGATATATGACAGGGTCACCCGGAAGGAATCCTTTGATGTACGCGTTGGAAAGGATCCCCCAGCCTGCCTGGACAGCCTTGCGCAGCCCGGCGGCTTTTTTTGCTTTTGCTTTCTGTCCGTTTTTATCCAAGGCCTATACACTCCATGCATATATTGATGGCTTTGGCCAGCACCACTGCGACCTCACCGCGATAAATGCCGAACGCGCACAGCGCTATAGCAAGCGGGATAAGTGCTATGGTTACCTTAAGAGGCACTTCACGTTTCATATCACCCTCACCTCTCTGAATCTGCAAACTCTTTATCTTAAAGGTTAATTTTAATTCACTACAGTATTTCTTTCAATCCCTGCAGAATTACCTAAACACAACTGAGGTTGTCTGAAAATGACCGCATGGTCACTGTTAAAAATGCATTCATGTCGTGCACTTAGCGGCACAGCAGCCGGTACGCAGGATAGGATTCCGAACATATCGCGCCCCGCTCCTTGCCAACGTTCGGCTTTGAGTTGCACCTTCGCCCTAATGGTCTTATTTTGCCCCGAATACTTTTCATGTTTTTATTTTTGCAATTGAGGACCTCTCACAGCCGTACTAAAATTGACATGTAAATTAAAGGAGAAGGTGTTTTTGTCAATACCTTCTCTGCTTTATTTCCCGGAGAGACTGTTGGCCCTCCGGCAGTAAAAAAAGCTCAGAACTGAGCGTATTATATGGAAAGAAGGTATTTTATGGAAAAGTTCTTCAAACTTCAGGAGCACGGAACTGATGTAAGGACTGAGATGATCGCAGGTGCTACCACGTTCCTGTCGATGGTCTACATCCTCGCAGTCAACCCGAGCATCCTTTCCGCATGCGGCATGGACAGCGCGTCCGTCTTCACTGCAACAGCAGTATCCGCAGCATTCGCTACACTCTGCATGGCATTCCTTGCCAACTACCCTGTAGCACTTGCATCCGGCATGGGACTCAATGCTTATTTTGCATTCACCGTATGCCCGATGGTAGGTACTGACAAGCCTTGGGAAGTTGCACTTGCAGCAGTTCTCTGCGAAGGTATCGTTTTCATCCTGCTCTCGTTCACCAACTTCAGAGAGTCGCTCGTCAACGACATCCCGCAGAACCTCAAGTCCTCGATCTCCGTTGGTATCGGTCTCTTCATCGCTATCATCGGACTCAAGAACTCCGGCGCTGTAAGCGTTACAACTGAGAACGGCATCGCACTCGGAAACCTCGCTGACGCAGGCATCTGCCTCTCACTCGTAGGTATCCTGGTCATCGCTTTCCTTGCACACAAGGGAGCCAAGGGCGCTATCTTCTACGGCATCCTGATCACATGGGTACTCGGAATGATCGCTCAGGCTATCGGCTGGTATGTACCGGATCCTGAAGCAGGCGTATACAGCGTATATCCTAACTTCGCTATCAGCGGCGTCAAGATGGACTACTTCTTCTCATTCGACTTTGAGTGGATCGGAGCTCACCTCCTTGACTTCGTAGTAATCGTATTCTCATTCCTGTATGTAGACATCTTCGATACAGTCGGAACACTCATCGGAGTAGCTGCCAAGGCTGACCTCCTCGACGAGGACGGCAATCTGCCTAACGCAAAGCAGGCTCTCCTCTCCGACGCTATCGGAACATGCGTAGGTGCTATCTGCGGAACATCCACAGTTACATCCTTCGTTGAGTCTTCAGCAGGCGCTGCAGCAGGCGGAAAGACAGGACTGACTTCCGTAACAACCGGAATCCTCTTCCTCGTCTCCCTGATCCTGTCACCACTCTTCCTCTCCGTACCTGGCTTCGCAACAACACCAGCCCTGGTATACGTAGGATACCTGATGATGACACAGATCAAGAACGTACAGTTCGAAGGAGTACCGATGTCCGACATTATCTCCGCATTCCTTGCTATCATCATGATGCCATTCACATCATCCATCGCAAACGGAATCATGTTCGGAATCATCTCCTACCTCGTACTCAGAACACTCGAGGGCAACGCTAAGGACGTTAAGCCGGTAATGTGGATCTCCGGAGTACTCTTCGTACTCTACATGATCGTAGGCTAATAGACCTCATATCAATACAAACCAAAATGCGGAACCGCTGTTGCGATTCCGCATTTTTCATTTACTGCTGTTTATTGCGCTTGTTATAAGCTGCTGTGTCACTCTATTCCACTTCCAGCTTCTGCATCGAGTTACTGCTCTTCCAGCTTCTTGCGTGCGTCCTTGACCAGCGACTGGATGTTGTCCCTGAAGACCATGTCGACACCATTCTCGATACGGTCCTTCATGAAGTTGGCACGGGATTTTGCATCAGGTGTGCTGCCTGAAATGAGCACCGTCTTCATGACCTTCATGAGGAACTTGTCCATTCCCTGTACCGATGCCGGATCATACTTGCCGCCGAGTATGTACAGAATCGAGCGGTTCTCGTTCTTAGGGTCGAGCTTGCCGATGCTGTAGCCCCACACCTGAGCGTAATTGTCCGCCGTCTCGTCAGCCATTCCGACGCCGAAAACTATCAGTTTCTGCATCAGTTCGTCGTCCAGCAGTTTTCCGAATTTGTCAAAATCCACGATGCCGCTGCCTCTGAGGTTGATTTCCTTCATGCGCGGGTCTGAGAAAGCCACAGCCTCGCATCCGAGGTCTTCGGCGATCCATTCCGCATATTGTTTTGTGCTTCCGCGCTTGGACGTATAGATGACTATTGCTTTCTTGCTCATTTCCCTAACCCTTTACATTCTCTTCACCGAGCAGCTTCACAAGCCTTGCTCTCAGTTCGTCTGTGAAGTCGATCCGGCTCGACTGGCTGCACCTGACAGGCTTCTGGCCCGGCAGATATACAAGTACATCCCGGCTGCCCGGGAACAGGCTCATCATGTCAGTCAGGTGGTACAGCATCGCCTTCGCATCGCTGTGCCTTGCCATCACAGACTCAGGCACCCTCAGCTTGACAGGATCGTTGAGCGGCTGGGCAGCAGGCTTTCTAGTGCCGTTGCCATTACCGTTACCATAACCGTTGTCGCGGTATCCTCCGCGCCGTGTATCCGCCAGCCTGCGTATATCCTCGACTGGTACTATGTCCTCGATCAGGATTTCGGCGTCGCTCTCATCCTTGAAGCTGACGCGGCCCGACAAGCCGACTATCTGATCGTTCCTTATTATATTCCTCTTACGCTCGTAGACCTTAGGAAAAGCGATCGCATCGATCACTCCGTCAAAGTCCTCGAGAGTGAGCCTTGCCATCTCTTGCGACTTGCGGGTGATCATCGTTCTCACACCGCTCAGCATTCCGGCAAGTATGACAAAATCGCCATCCTTGAACTTCGATGTGTTGATGACCATGCTGTCGCCATCATCGCGCCCGGAGGTGAACTCCTCACCGCCAGAAGTCAGGTCAAGCGTGCTCGCCGTCGTGTTGTCGGCTATGAGCTGCCTGTATTCGTCGAGCGGGTGACCCGACAGGTACACTCCGAGCATCTCCTTCTCCATGGCGAGCTTGGTGTCACCCGGGAAGTCGGTTACTCTAGGCAGCGGCGGGCTCGCGAGCACGTCGTCTTCGAACCCGTCCAGCTGGAAGATGCTCATCTGCGCTCTTCCGCCGGTTTTCGCCTTTTTCTGTGCCCTGTTGACAGCGTCATCGCAGACAGCCATTAGCACGGCCCTGTTCTTCTCTATATCGTCAAAAGCACCCGCCTGGATGAGAGACTCTATCGCTTTGCGGTTGAGCTCGCCCGCATCCACGGCACTTATGAATTCGTAGAAATCATGCGTCTCAGGCACTTCATCCCTCGCGCGGATTATCGCATCGATGATGCCCGTCCCGACATTCTTGACGCTCAGGAGACC
>CACWYF010000207.1 GCA_902765035.1 uncultured Eubacteriales bacterium | reverse complement strand
TACACGGAGAAAGCCGGCTGGGTGGCTGTTGAGTTCGAAGTGAGCGAGGATGAGTGGAACAGGCTCGACCTGACGTTCTCTGCGAACGGAGAGGACAGCCAGTTCATCGGAGACGGGTCGAATTATCTTGACGTTTATCAGTATTGATGACAGGCCCGGTGTTCGCGCACCGGGACAGATATAAGCAAGCAACTCTTAATCTTATGTGAAAGGAACCGGGATAATGAGTTCTAATAATGAAGGCAGGATATTAAGCTATACGGAGCTTGCATCATTCTTTGAGAACATGGGGATGATGGTCAAGTCGGGCATTTCCGTGAGCGAGGCGGTGTCACTTCTCAGAGATGAGACTCCTGAGACGGACAAAACGCTTCACGCTGCACTGGAAGCCATGACTGACAAGCTTTCGATGGGGTGGCCGCTTGAGGATGCCATGAAGGAGAGCGGCGCCTTTCCGAGCTATGCTACCGATATGGTAGGCACTTCGGAATATACCGGTAAACTGGAAGCGACACTCTTCCATCTTTCCGGCTACTACAGGACTGAGAACAGCATGAAGAACACTCTGGTGTCAGCGGTGAGATATCCGGTGATACTCCTCTTCATGGTCATTGCCGTGCTGATAGCGATGCTGACGCTCGTTTTCCCTGCGTTCTACGGGGTGTACAACAACCTGACCGGAAGCCTGTCGTCCAGCTCGTACAGCTACATCAACGTGTCGTTCACTTTGTGCATAATAATGCTCGGCGTGATGATAGTTCTCGTCATAGCGATACTGTGCGGTGTCTCGATGTGGAGGAGCGGCAAGAAGGAAAGCGTCAGAGCTTTCCTCTCAAAGTTCTCTGCTTTCAGGGAGCTGTTTGAAGGGCTTGACCTGTACAGGTTCACATCGTGTTTTGACATGTTCCTCTCAAGCGGAGAGCACCAGGATGAAGCTCTCAAGAAGAGCATGACGGTCGTCGAGGGGCAGGGCCTCAGGGACAAGCTGCAGAGGTGCGCCGACAAGATGGATGCCGGAATGAGCTTCTCGCAGACGGCTTATGAGGAGAAGCTGTACGATCAGACCAACAACAGGATGCTGATCCCGGCTGAGAGGAGCGGCATGCTCGATACGATCATGCAGAAGATCATGACCAACCTGAGCGACAGCATAGACAGGCATATCAGTACGATAGCGAATACTGTCGAGCCGCTTCTGACGGGTCTTCTGATGATATTCATAGGGATCATGCTGATAAGCCTCATGGTGCCGCTTATCGGTATCATGAATTCGATAGGATAGCGGGATCCTCGCTCGTGCAATTATTTCATGAGAGATCCGGACAACTGACTGAAAGATATACAACCAATGGATAACAACCACGGATGGCGCAGGTTAATAATAAGCATCGTTGCAGTGCTGATCATCATATTGGCCGGCGTTTTCGTGTGGGCGGACAGAGCGGCTAAGGAGAGCATGGCTGACCAGACAGAGTCCATCAAGGACACTATCTATGAGAGAGCCCTGCAGTGCTATGTCATCGAAGGCGCTTACCCGGAGAGCCTCGACTACCTTGTAGAGAACTACGGGCTTGCGGTCAACACAGAGGATTACAGGATACTGTACAAGCCATACGCCGAGAACCAGCCGCCTGACGTGAGAGTCATATATAAGGGCGATACAGAGAAACAGTAAGAGGTCAGCTGATTCAGGGAAGATGCCCGGGATCAGCATGTGCAAAATCATAAAAGAGAACGTGTAGAACAAAAGTAATGCCTGAAAGAAGAAAAAGCATAGGAGACTACATATCTGTAATAACGGTAACAGTGCTCTTCATGGTCATACTGAGCCTGGTCGTTTTCGCTGCGCGCGGATACCAGTTCGCTCAGGAGACACAGGACGCCAACGGCAACACGAGAGCGGTGCTTTCCTATGTCATCAATGCGGTCAGGGACAATGAGGCTGCTGAAATAGTCGTGGAGGACAGAGCGGGCACAGAATGTCTGATACTTGTCAACGAAGGCTATGAGCAGAGGATATATTTCACAGACGGCAAAGTATACGAAGAATACTGTATGCCTGATGCGGCGGTCAGCCCTGACAATGCGCTCGAGATAGGGCATGCTGAGAGCTTTGACTTCACGCTCGGTGACGACGGGCTCCTGGAGATCTCGTCAGACCTCGGAGCTTCATACGTTAATACAGACAGGCATAAGTAGAAACATGAAGAAACGAAATCTTGCTTTCACAGTCGAGCTCCTCGGGCTCTTCATACTCCTGGTGCTGGTGATCACGGTGATCACTCAGGTGCTTGTGATGAGCAGATCTCACAGCCTGCAGGCCAGGCAGCTGACGGAGGCTGTCATTCTTGCGGAGAGTACCGCGGAAGTAAGTTCGACTGAGAAGGACATGCTGCAGCTTTCTGAGAAGATTGGTGCGATGGAGAATGTCGTGAGCACAGGGTATGTATCTGACGGGGCTCAGACTTCTGAAGGCGAGATATGGGCCGGTGCGGTTTTTAAGCCGGGCGATAACGGAAAGTGCAGATATATTATACAGATCAGCAGAAAGAGCACTCCTTCGGGAGCGGGAGAATATGCTGAGGACGCCATAAGCATATACCGTGCGGATGATGTGCTTGATTCAGCAGCTCAGTCAGGTGATAAAACGCTTGGTGATGCTGAGGCTGAAGACCTTGCAGGACTGCTGTCTCAGAGTGGCAGCGCACAGGGTGACGGTGCCATTACAGAAGACGGCAGCACGGCAGGAATAAGCCTGCCGGAGCCTGTGTATACGCTTACGGCAGGAAAGTATTTCGGGGAGGATAAGTGATGGCTCATAAGACAAGACTTGGACCGATCGCTGTCTTCCTTACGATAGTGGCGATGGTCATAACGACTCTGGCACTTTTGACTGTAGCGACTTCCAACGCTGACAGGGTCATGGCGGGCCGGTTCGCGAACATAACACAGACAAGATATGAACTTGAAGCTGACGGTGAGAAGTTCATAGCTGCCGTTGCAGCAGGCAATGCAGAGGGCATGGAGGGCGTTACTGCCGGAAGCCTTACTGATGCGGAAGGCTCTGATGCCGCAGCCGGCGGAACGGTATACAGCTATGTGGCTGAAAAGGACGGCTACAGGCTGGAAGTCGAGGCGGGAATGCCTGATGCTGCGGGCAACGTCGAGATAAGAAAATGGAAGCTCAACAGGATATGGAACTCGAGCGATCCTATAGATGATATATGGCAGGGCTTCTGAAGGGAGATACAAAATGAATCTTAATGAGATATTACACGACGCCATTCTGAAGGGCGCGTCTGACATATTCATAATCGCAGGCATCC
>CACWYF010000206.1 GCA_902765035.1 uncultured Eubacteriales bacterium | reverse complement strand
TTGTGCGGATTCTCATGCGCAGCCCAGGTGGCGATAAACGGAACACTCAGGGAATATGCCGGGTCTGCAGTAAGAGCGACGTTCATATCCATGGCCGTGGGCCTGATATCCATAATTATCCTGACTCTGATAGTGGCCGTGCTGAAGGGCAGGTATGGTATATATGACGGCGGGGCGGATCATGGACCTCTTAAATTCAGAGCATGGATGCCGATAGGCGGAGCGCTCGCGATAGTGATCGTGGCAAGCAATGCCGTGGCTGCACCTGTTCTTGGTACAGGCGTCGTCACCATACTCAACCTTGTGGGAATGATGGCAGCGGGGCTCGTCATAGACGCTACTGGATTCCTGGGCATAGAGAAAAAACCGGTAACACTTGTGAAGATCGCCGGTATGCTCCTTATGACAGGGGGCTCGGCGCTTATATCACTGTTATAGCTTGACGGCGGGCTGATGAGCGGCATAGGGCCGCAGTCAGCCGGTAATGAAGGGGACAGAAAGATGAGTAAGATCAGGATAGCAAGCCTGCAGATGAACGTGAAGCAGGATAAATACGACAACATAGAACAGCTTGCCGAGATCCTCGCAAGCGGGAAGACAGACGGAGCTGATATCATCAGCCTTGCCGAGATGTGGAGCTGCCCTTATCAGACAGACCTTTTTCCTGTATATGCCGAGCCTGAACAGGGCGATACCTGGCTCGCAATGTCCACACTTGCAAAGAAACACAATGTGTACATCGTCGGAGGTTCGATCCCTGAGAGCGACAGTGAAGGGCATACATACAATACCTGCTATGTGTTCGACAGGCAGGGCAGTCAGATCGGCAAGCACCGCAAGGTGCACCTCTTCGATATCTATGCTCACGGAGAGCAGGTATTCAAGGAGTCGGATACACTGACAGGCGGAGACAGCTTCACTACCTTCGATACCGAATGGTGCAAAATGGCAGTAAATATCTGTTTTGACATCAGATTCCCTGAGAGTTCGAGGCTGCCTGCACTCGCAGGAGCCAGAGTAATTTTCAACCCTGCGTCTTTCAATATGACTACAGGTCCGGCTCACTGGGAACTCGGATTCAGACAGAGAGCCATAGAGAACCAGATATACATGGTTGGCACCGCAGATGCACAGGATCCGTCAGTAGGATATGTTTCATACGGGCATTCGATCATAACTGATCCATGGGGCAATGTAGTCATGCAGATGGATGAGAAGCCGGGCGTCGAGGTGACAGAGATCGATCTTGACTATATAGACACCGTAAGGGCAAAACTCCCTCTGATGTCAGCCCGCAGGACCGATGTGTACGAGCTTAAGGGTGTAGAATAAGAAAGAAAATACTTGCATTCCTGCGGAATGTGGTGTAATTAATAAATGAGAAAACGTTTTCGCTGTTCAGGCATGCGGAAATGCTCTCAATTTTACAGGGTAACTGCTGCACAGGCGGCAGAAAGGAGGAGGATTATGAGTAAGTCAGGAATGAGACCGGGACTCAGCAATTCAGGCAGAAAGCCTGATGCAGAACTGGGTCAGGCACTGCTCACACTGGTCGGTGTCGGACTCGCAGGCGGGATAGCGCTTATCGGAGGTGCTATCAAGCTGGGAGAGAAGATACTGGATCTTCAGGTAAAAGCATATGAGAGAATCGAGGCTGAGAGGGAAGCTCAGAAGCAGGCTGTAAGACAGATTGCTGACAGTGAGATGGAATTCCCTTCAGAGGCTAAGGACGAATCTCTTCAGCCAGAGGCTGATGAGTAGGTGATAAGGAGGAAAGTTCAGAAATGTTTGATAGTATCTTAACATTTGCGCAGGAATCACAGAATACAGGTACTTCCTTCATGGAATCAGTATGGTGGATAGCATCTGTTGTCGGTCTGTGGAAGATGTTTGAGAAGGCATCACAGCCGGGATGGCCTGCGATCATCCCGTTCTATGACACATATAAGATGTGTGAGATCACGATGGGAAATCCATGGTACTGGTTGAGACTGCTTGTTGTGGTCGTCCCGTTCGTGGGATGGATCGCTGCGCTGTACTTTGCATATCAGATGTATAAGGCTGTGGCTGTTTCTTACGGCAAGCCTGAGACATGGGCATGGGGGCTCCTGTTCCTTACACCGGTATTCTTCTGCATGCTGGGATTCGGTGATGCCGAATACTACGGTCCTATGGGAGCAGGGGACAGAAGAACTTCACAGGCAAAGTCTGCAAAGACAGTAAACTTTGAAGTCATGGAAAACAGAAAAGACGAGCCTGCACCGCAGTACAAGGAGCCTGTAGTAGAAGAGGTCAAGCCTGAAGAGAGCGATGTGGACTTCACATTTGACGAACCTGTTGAATAGCAGGAACCGGCACAAAAAGAGCAACACAATACCCCGCAGCTGATGCGGGGTATTAATTTTGCCTGTATTCAGTTATTCTTCTTCGAAGTTCTCGATCCTGATATCCGAGTTCGCGTTGACATATTTGCATATAGCAACATAGGTGTCGTGAGAGATGACGTGCTCTATCTTGCAGGCATCCTCTTCCGAGGTCTCGGAATCAACACCAAGTATCTCAAGGAAAGCCGTGAGGGCTTTGTGTCTCTCGTAGATCCTGGTAGCGATCTTGCGTCCCGGAGGGGCAAGTGTGATAGGACCGTTCGACTCCATATTGATGTAACCGCTCTCTTTGAGTCTCTTGACTGCATATGAGACACTCGGCTTGGTGACGCCGAGATGCTTCGCGATGTCTATGGAGCGGATATAACCGTACTTCTCCTCAAGGAGCGGTCCGACGATCAGGATGAGCATGATATTGCCCATCAGATGGTCGAACCCGGCATGTCCGAAGACATGTCCGATGAGCCGGACGTACGTCAGCGGATTGAGGAGCGAGGACCGATAGACCGAAAAGACCAGCATCGTGCTTCGTCCTCCGGTCAGATATCCCAGAAGGAGCGCGGCAAAACAGATCCCCGTGAAGCCGAGTATGACCGGCGAATTGATGGAAATGTGCAGTCCTTTTTCCTTCATATCTCTCAAGCCCCTCCTCTCTTACTGCTTTCTTATCAGTATATCATAATCGAATTTCTTCGCAAGAATTCCGAAAAATGTACACAAAAACTTCACGAACCGGTAATATTCAAGAACGCCTCAGCGTTCTTGCCGCGCCGCGCGATGAAGAAGACGCTTCGTTCCTTAAACAGCGCGTCAGCAACGCCGGGGTGATCCTTATTCCCAGGCAATTGCGAAAGTCTGTGCTTCATGGAAATTGTTTGCGAAAGTCTGTGCTTCATGGAAATTGTATGAACATTCAAACGGCTTCCGCGCCAAGAACTTCTGGCATT
Organism: uncultured Eubacteriales bacterium; assembly: GCA_902765035.1. GTDB lineage: Bacteria > Bacillota > Clostridia > Peptostreptococcales > Anaerovoracaceae > Crickella. The sequence goes on along the minus strand of CACWYF010000206.1, from coordinate 284 downwards.
CACTCAAGATGTGGAAAAGCATTCGCAAAAATCGTAAACTCGCTGCGCTCAAACAGTACGGTTTTTGCTCATTCCACATCTTTCGCTCATGAAGAAGTTCTAAGGCTTGTGCAGATTGTTTGAATTGTTCAAACAATTCCATTTCGCACAGAGTTTCGCAAGAGCCTATCCTTATTCCCTTTGTAAGGAGCTCAGTCCTTCGGCACATAGGCCGGCATCAGGCGGAGCTTGTGCAGGTTCAGCCTGTGCATACGGTCGATCTTCTCGCGGATCGCCTGATCTTC
>CACWYF010000205.1 GCA_902765035.1 uncultured Eubacteriales bacterium | reverse complement strand
CATGCGCCTTCTCCGTTATAAAGTGATTCAAACAGTTCATACCCGCCTATGCCGTTGCCCAGTTCCTGAATATACTGCGATACCAACCATGCGTCTGCTGCCGTAGATGCAAGAGAGATCGGTGTTACACCGTTGTCTTTGAGTGTCTGGCACACATCGAGGAATTCCTCATAAGTGGTTGGTACAGATACTCCGTTCTCTTCAAAAATACGTTTGTTATAAAACATCAGTCCCAGACACTGCTGTGTCGGAATGCCGTACCGCTCTCCATTATAGGTAAGCAGGTCGAGCGTCCCCTCATTAAAGCTCTCTGCCCATTCGGGATCTGCATCAAGATACGACTGCAGGCTTACGATTTTTCCTCCATTTCCGTAGTTTCCCAGATATCCGAGTTCCCAGGTAAAAATGATATCCGGTTCGGAATCAGCGGCCATCATGGTTGAAAGTGCTGTTTTATAATCGGTATTGGTATAGTAAGTCGCTTCAACGGTAACTCCCATTGTATTGGTATCATTGTACTGTTCGATGATCTTCTCATAACCCGGTTTTGAAGCATCGGAAGCAGAAGCATTTATCATCATGGTCAGTGTTGTGCCTTCCGATGCATGGGCGGTTGCAGTAAGCCCGGCGGCGAGCAAAGTCGTCAGCAGAATTTTGGAAAATGCTTTGTTCATAGTTACCCTCCTTTACATGATAAATGGTTTATGGTTTATGGTTTATTTAAAATCCCGTACACTGTCCCCTTCCAGAACAGTGCCGGGAATCCTGTTCACAAAATGGCAGAATTCGCCATTCAGCACCCGGATCAGTAATTCGACCAGCTTTTGGCCCATTTTCTCCGGATAACATGTATAAGTTGTGAGCGACGGAACAGATTGGTTTAACCGAGAGCTCCCATCAAAACTGAGAACGGATACATCATCCGGGATATGAAGGCCTGCCCATGGATCTGGAAGAGGCTGCCGGTCTGGACGGTTGCAACATCGGCCAGAAGTTTTTGAAGATCATGATGCCCCTGACAAGATCCTCCATGGTCTCTCTGGGCATCTTCACCGCACTGTTCGCTTTCAAGGATCTGATGTGGCCCATGATCGTCTGCACAAACTCTGCGACGACCACCCTGTCCGCAGGTCTTGCCAAGATGCAGGGACAGTACGGCAGTGATTATCCGACCATGATGGCATCGGCCGTTCTCGCGGTCATCCCCATGATCGTCATCTACGTGATCTTCCAGAAGCAGTTCGTCGAAGGTATCGCTACATCCGGCGGAAAACTGTAATAAGCAATTATGTATATTGCTGAAATGAGCTGCAGCATGCAGCTCATTTTTTATCAGAGAGGCAAAACAGGCAAATAATGGATGACCGTGATCTGAAGACCCGTCTCAGGGACTGGGCCAAAACGGAAAAGGAAAAGATCCTCGGGATCAGAGGAACGAAGAAGAAGACGGCATATATCTGGGAGTACTACAAGCTCTGGATCATAGGCCTCATTTTCGTACTCTGGTTCGTTCCGTTTGCGATACACCAGTACAGGACCAATGCCGGTGACTACTGGTGCTACATGATGTTCACCAACACATATGCTGATGCGGGAAACGGATCGGACCTCTGGAAGGACTATACGGAATATGCCGAATTTGACCTTAAGGAAAAAGACGTTGAGTTCAATGCCGAATCATATTTTGACTACCTTAAAGGCGTAACGGGAAACAGCTACTTTGAAGCCTTTGTCGCATTTGCCGATGGCGGCGTTCTGGACGGCATCACTGCAGGCACGGACTCACTGACCGCGCTTGGCAGGACAGGAAGACTCAAGGACCTGAACAGCGAGGAGTGTGCAGCGATCAAGGCAAAATACGGTGACCGGTTCGTATATTCCGTTCCGATAGATAAGGAATACAGCACGGATCCGGTACCTGTGGGCATCGATATAAGCGACAGCAAGCTCGTGACAAAGTACGGAGTCTATGCAGAGCCTTGTGCTCTCGGCATAGGAGCACTGTCTGAGAACGTGGACTCTGTAGAGCTGTTCCTGGACTTTATCTTTGAGAAATAGGAGATTCTTTCAATGCTATACTATCTGACATTATTCCTGGTATTCTGGGCCCTTATATACACATCGGCCAGATTCCTGAAATACTTCCGTATCGTCAAGGACTACAAGGACCAGACTACGGCGACTGTTCTCTCGGTCAAAACTCATGAAAACACCGGGAAGAGAGAAGGCCCTGCACTGGATGTGGTACTCGCATACAAAATCGATGGTGAAGAGCGGCATTCTGAGATAATAGTGCCTGCTGAAAGAGCTTCTGAATATGAGGTTGGCAGCAAAGTCGATATCTGCTATTATGTTGCGGGAAACGGGGCGATCCACATTGCATCGGCAGGCGGAGCAACGAAAAAGATCATGTATGGCTACCTTGCCGCGATCGTTATTGAGATCGTTATATATGTGGTCATCTGGAGAATTCTGTTATAGCAGACAGCCCCGCTATGGCCTGAAATCAGGCACGGGAGGGCGATAATCAAACTAAAAAAGGAGCAGAGAATATGAGCATTCTCTTCAATGAAGAACACAACACCATAACGATCAACACTAAGAATTCAAGCTATCAGATGAGAGTATCCTCGGAGGGATTCCTTCAGCATCTGTATTACGGCAAGCGTATCGGAGAAGAGAATTTCCGGTATCTGTACCACAACTACGACAGGGCCTGTGCCGGCAATCCGGATGAGGTATTTCCGAACAGAGCGATATCCTTCGATACGATGCCTCAGGAATTTCCGGGCTACGGCGTAGGAGACTACCGTATACATGCAATCGCTGCACGCAACGCAGACGGCAGTTACGGAGCTGACTTCAGGTATGTCGGACACGAGGTAACTAAGGGCAAATACAAGATCAGCAATCTTCCGTCATCCTACGATTACAGCGGTGATGCAGAGACGCTGACAGTAACAGTAAATGACAAGATCACAGGTCTGACTCTTGAGCTTCTGTACGGAGTATTTGAAGATGAAGATGTGATCACAAGAGCCGTACGCGTAGTCAATAACGGTAAGGGCGAGATCGCTCTGGACAGAGCTTTCTCAATATCTATGGATATCCCTTACGGCAAGTGGGACCTGATCCACTTCCACGGCAAGCATGCGCTCGAGAGGCAGACTGAGAGAGAACCGCTGACTCATCTTGTGAAGTCCATAGAGTCAAGACGAGGCACATCAAGCCATCAGGAGAATCCGTTCATGATCGTCTGCGACCGCAAGGCCGATGAGGATCACGGCAGATGCTACGGCATGATGTTCGTATACTCCGGAAGCTTCAAG
>CACWYF010000204.1 GCA_902765035.1 uncultured Eubacteriales bacterium | reverse complement strand
GCGATAGCGGTCACGCCGCTCATCCTTCTGTTCAACATAAGAGGACTTTTCCTGCTGATTGCACCGGCTGCCATATTCCTTCTGACACGGTCGGACTTCATCGCCACATACTATCTGCAGCTTGAGAAGAGATTCCTTGCCAATCTCAATCAGAAGACGATGGAAGAACGCGGCGGCAGCAGGGACACCAGCCACTGGCTCGAGGAGGACTACAGTATATTCAGCTGGATCGTCCCTGAAAGGGCATCATATGCCGGCAAGTCTATACAGGACCTCGCATGGGGCCGGAACGAAGCTGTTTACGTCGTCAAGATAAGGCGCGGAGATAAGAGGATGACGATGCCGCCTGCCAGGACCGTCCTGCAGAGCGGAGATAAAGTGTATGTAATAGGTGACAGGCAGTCGCTTGAAACCTTCAGCAAGACTATTGAAACTAACGATATGACCGCGATCAGGACACTGAAGAATTTCCTCGACGGGGCATATCCGGATGAAGAGCATGCACTTGCCTGTGCGGCGATCAAAGTCAGAGGTACAGAGCCGTATGTCGGAAAGCCTATAAGAAAGAGCGGCATCAACGCAAAGACCCGCTGCATGATCCTCGGAATAGAGCGGGGCGGCTATGCTACAACGATGCCGGATGCCAATATGCTTATCGAGGAAGGGGACATTCTGTGGATAGTCGGAGCCAATGCGGATGTGAGCCGTATCGCTTCCCACTCTGTTGGTAAAGCAGGTACGCACAGAGACACAATGGTTCTCAAGGCGGCAGAGATCAGAGACAGGATGTAGAGGATAAGAAAATGAACTGGGAACTTATATCACATTACGCCATCCCGCCGCTTGTGGGAGCGGTCATAGGATATTTCACGAATCTGATAGCGGTCAAAATGCTCTTCTTCCCGCATGAGGAGAAGAGGATATTCGGGTGGCGCATTCCTTTTACCCCGGGAGCGATACCTAAGGGAAAGGCCAGGCTTGCAAAATCCGCGGGCAAGATCGTCCAGAACGAGCTTTTCACGCGTGAGGATATTTCCAGCAAGCTGTTGACCGAAGAGGTAGAAAAGCCGCTTATCGACAGAGTGATGGCCATTCTCGGTGAGAATATAAACGAGATCGGCGCGACACTTGCCGGAAGCAGGAAGAAATATGACAGGCTGGAAAAGACTTTTGTGCAGCTGCTCGAGACCAAGATAACCGAAGCTATCCATAAGATGGATATCCCGGGCGTCGTCAAGGACGAAGGCAGCAGAATGATCAAAGAGCAGGCGCAGAATTCAAGGATCCTTAGAGTTCTGGTCAACGACACTCTGGTCGACAGGGTCATGAGCAATGTAGGAGAGAAGATGGAGGAATTCATCGATACCAGAGGGCCTGCCATGGTCAATGAGATAACCGAAAGCCGGATACATGACCTCGGGAACAGGACTCCGCTGCATGTTCTTGAACTCGCAGGATATGACGCGGAGTATGTCAGGAAGAAGATCACTCAGGCATACAGGGAATCCGTTGTAAATGCCGTCAATTCCGCGCTGAAGCGCATCAACGTTGCCTCGATCGTAGAGGACAAGATCAATTCGATGTCGGTAGCTGAGCTCGAGAAGGGCGTCTTGATGGTCATGAAGAACGAGCTCAACATGATTGTCAGCCTGGGCGGACTGATCGGGCTGGTGATCGGCTGCATCAACATATTCATCTGACCTTAAGCCTATAGATAATGGTGAGCAAAATGCAGGAACACAATGAAGAGGTAATAAAGAAGATAAAGGCTGCAGCTGATGCCGGAGTGCTTGAAGAACTGGCAGGAAAGGCATCTGCAGACTATGTGGTATTTGAGAATGTCCGTAAGGTGTATCACGTCGGCGAGGTCGACATAGAGGCGCTTGCGGATGCTTCTTTCAGTGTCGGGAAAGGCGAACTTGCAGTAGTCGTCGGAGAATCGGGAGCGGGCAAAACGACGCTTCTCAATATCCTCGGCGGAATGGATACCCTGACAAGCGGCAGGGTCATTCTCGACGGAAAAGAGATAAGCGGGATGAGCCTGAAAGAACTGACGAACTACAGAAGATACGACATCGGGTTCGTCTTCCAGTTCTACAATCTGGTCCAGAACCTGACGGCTCTTGAGAATGTCTCTCTCGCGACACAGATATGCAAGGATCCGCTCGACCCGGCAGAGACTCTTAAGGCGGTCGGACTCGGAGACAGGATGAACAACTTCCCGGGGCAGCTGTCAGGAGGAGAGCAGCAGAGAGTGGCGATAGCCAGGGCTCTGGCCAAGAACCCGAAGCTGCTTCTATGCGATGAGCCTACCGGAGCACTCGACTACAACACGGGCAAGCAGATACTTCAGCTCCTTCAGGATCAGGCCAGGAACTTGGGCACGACAGTAATAATCATTACACACAACAAGGCGATAACACCGATGGCAGACCGTGTCATCAGCGTCAGAAGCGGAAGGGTGCAGGATATAAAGATAAATCCGGATCCTGTACCTGTATCTGAGATAGAGTGGTAGAAATAATCTGAGCCGCGGATCAGGCGGCGCGAATGATCATGCTTTGGAAGTCTACTTTGAGAGAAATAAAGACATCTCTTGCGAGATATCTTGCGATCTTTGCGATCGTGGCTCTTGGGGTGGGCTTTTTCTCCGGCCTCAGAGACTGCAAGGCCTCAATGGTAAGCACTGCGACCAGATATATCAATGAGCATAACATGTATGACTATCAGCTGATCTCAACCTACGGCATCGATGATGAAAGCGTTGATCTGGCAAAAAAAGCCGAAGGCGTCTCGGGTGCGGAGGGATCCGTGCAGGTGGATGTTCTCGCAGAATCGGGAGGCGGCGACGAAGCGGCACTTAAGGCGATATCCCTGCCTGAAAACATAAACACTTTGCGCGTCGTAACGGGAAGACTGCCGGAGGCTGCGGACGAGTGCGTGGTGGATGACTACCACATAGACAGCGAAGGGTACAGGACCGGAGATACTATAGTACTGACTGATTCAAATGATGAGGATACACTTGAGCAGTTCCGGAGCAGGGAGTATAAAATCGTCGGAACGGTCAACACACCTATATATCTTGACTACCAGCGCGGCTCGACGGACATAGGCAACGGGAGCCTTGAGACCTTCTTCTTCATCGGCAGGGATTCATTCGACACTGACTACTACACACAGCTGTACCTGACTCTTGATGGTGATCAGCAGCCGTTCACAGAGGAAAAAGAGAAGCAGTTTATCCAGGCTAAGATAGATGCGGAGCGTGAACTTATGCTTGTTGCGTTTTTTGATGGTAAGCATATTGGTAACTGCTCTCTTATGAGCATTGCCCCGTATAAGAGATACAGCCACAGGTGTG
>CACWYF010000203.1 GCA_902765035.1 uncultured Eubacteriales bacterium | reverse complement strand
TCAATCTAAAAGGTAAATAATCAGAGTAAAACAACAATATATTTACCTTTTGATCCGGCATCCTGTTTGCTCAAAGCCCGGTATATAATTCCGGCTGCAGACGAACCCTCGATTGGGAAATAATTAGTACAAAAAGTGAATGAAGCGGCCACAAAAGTGGTCGCTTCACTTTTTTTCTGTTTAATAGTTATTGCCTTCAGATCAGCAATCATTCAAAAGGTAAATATATTAGTTTATTCCTTTATTTTTTTACCTTTTCCCGGAAAACTCCCTCTATACCAGGAACGCGCCTGCGTCTGCATCGTACTCATCCAGCTTATATGGCGAGAATACGCCCTGGTCAGTAACGACTCCGGTCACCAGTTCCGGCGGTGTGATATCGAACGCCGGATAATAACCCTTCACCTCCTGGTTGGCAGTAGGTGTGCCCATGGCCTGGAGTACGAACGAAGGGTCCCTCATCTCGATACGTACTGTGTCGATTGTCGGATGTCCCTGATCAGGTGAACCGGTGACATAGTACGGGATATCGTGATACTTTGCAGCGATCGCGATCTGATAGGTCCCTACCTTGTTGGTAACGTGGCCGTCACCGCAGATGACATCGGCAGCTGATGTGAACAGGTCGATGCCTTCCTTCTTCATTACGAACGCCGGCATGTTGTCTGTGATGACCGTGACGTCGAATCCCATGTCGTGGATAACTGAAGCAGTCAGTCTTGAACCCTGGAAGTACGGTCTTGTCTCCGGGCAGAAGAACCTGACATCCTTGCCCTGCTTTCTCGCTTCTCTCAGCATCATTCCGAGAATAGTCTCGGCAAAACACTGTGTCATTACTGCGCCATTCTGAGGGAAGAGATCGGCAAGATACTTTCCGGTCTTTCCGATACGGTAATATCTTGTGTTGTTCTGCTCTATGGCAAGATCTCTGATCACTTCCGAAACATCAGCTTTGCCTGCAGCGAGTGCTTCTTTTGCAGCCACCAGGCATGCATCTGTAACGTTCTCCATCCTCTTGGATGTCGTCGGTCTAGCATGTGAAATCACGTCAGCCGCATTTGTGAGGAACTCTATCTGATCCTCTTCAGTCCTGCCTCTGCACTCATGTGCAGCGAGGGCCATACCCATAGCTGCAGCAACATACGGACCTGCGCTCTGTGTCACCATCTCTCTGATGGCACCGGCCACTTCCTGATGTGTCCTGCAGACTACTTTCTTTATCTCGATCGGATAGATGCGGCGGTCGAGGATCCTTACTACGTCACCTTCGTACCATGCAATATTCTCATACTGCAGCATCCATGCGAGATCTCTGTCCTGTCTCTCCATTATTCCTCCGTTGACTCAGCGGCTTTGCGTTTTGCTGCCTCTTCTTCTTCAAGTACACGGTATGCCACCTTGCCGACGAGTGTCTTAGGCAGCTCTGCTCTGAACTCTATATCATATGGCATTGCGTACTTGGCGATGTGCTTCCTTGCATATGCCATGAGTTCTTCCTTAAGCTCTTCCTTAGCCTTATCTGTTGCAGGTACAACTCCCCCTACAGGCATAACGAAAACCTTGACCTTCTGCATCTTGTAACTGTCAGGTACTCCGATGACGCAGCTCATCTGCACCTTCTCATGAGCATCGAAGATGTTCTCAAGCTGTGCAGGATAGATGTTGTATCCGGATGAGATGATCATTCTCTTGGCTCTTCCGCGGAAGTGGATGAAGCCTTCCTCGTCCATCGTTCCGAGGTCTCCGGTGTATACCCACTTGAGTCCGTCAGCATGCTCTCTTATAGTCTCGGCCGTCTCATCCGGCATGTCGAGGTACTCCTTCATGACAGTCGGTCCTGCCAGCAGGATCTCGCCCTCTTCATTGTACGGGAGCTCCTCAGCTGTATCCGGCTTAACGATCTTGTAGTATGTATCAGGGAACGGGATCCCGATGCTTCCTTCCTTGTGCATCTGCGGAGGTGTCAGGCAGGATGCCGTTACACACTCAGTAGTGCCGTATCCCTCTCTGACCTGGATAGTCGCATTGTGGTCATAGAGGAACTTGTCGAGCTTCTTCTTGAGTTCGATCGAGAGCGAATCTCCGCCTGAGAAAACGCCCTTGAGGCATGAGAGGTCCTTGCCGTCCATTGACGGAAGTCTCAGAAGTGCTTCGTAAAGAGTCGGTACGCCTGCGATGAAGTTGCATCTGTACTTGGTGATCAGCTTGGCGTAGCTCTTCGGTGTGAATCTCGGTACGAGTATGCATCTGCCGCCCATTGCAAGCATGGTGTGTATGCAGACGCCGAGTCCGAATCCGTGGAACAGCGGCATCGCTGCGAGCATCTTATCTCCCCTGCGGAACATAGGATTGGTGGCGATGACCTGTTCTGCGAGCGCATTGAAATTGAGGTTGGTCAGCACGATGCCCTTGGTGGTTCCGGTGGTTCCGCCTGAATACAGGATAGCAGCCGGGTCATCTACCTTGCGCTTTACCTTATACTCATATCCGCAGTGTCTGCCGAGCTTCATGAAGTCAGGCCACTGGAATACAGGTGCCTCTCTTGGTATCCTCTGTATCTTGCGTCCTTCGGTCATCATGTATCCGACCTTGATAGGTCTGGTCAGCTCGTCCTTGATGCGGGCGATGATGACGTTCTGGATCTTGGTGTTGGATCTTATCGCTTCGATCTTGTGATAGAACTGGTCGAGTGTAACGACCATGACGCTTTCGGACATTTTGAGATAATTCTCTATCTCCTTCTCTGCGGAAAGCGGGTGGATCATGTTTGCAACTGCACCGACGAGGTTGGTTGCGTAAAGCATGTATATAGCCTGCGGGCAGTTAGGCATTGCGATCGTTACTCTGTCGTTCTCTCTGATTCCGAGAACTCTGAGCGATCTCGCGCAGAGGTTGATCTGATCGATCATATACTTGTATGTGATGTGCTTGCCCATGAAATCCAGAGCTATGGCGAGAGGCTGCTTCTTTGCGATCTCCTCCACTTTCTCATACATAGTGCCGTTGAAGTACTCAAGTGTAAACGGAAGATCCCCTCTGTAGGCTTCCCACGGCGTCTTCACTGTTTCCGGTACAGGAAAGACTATCTTATCGTTCTCATTGAGAGTCCAGTTATATTTTTCCATTTCCATTTACCTTTGACAAAAGTCCAAATGCGGCGCTTTACGGCGCCTGCCATCAGTATTGCAATCCCGCTCATTTTAACACTATTCATTCCAACTTGCCACTAATAGTTTTCTATCGCTGAGTATGCGGCACACCTCAGCTTCCGCACAATCGAATAGGGCGGATTTTCTCCGCCCTTTCACACCACCGTACGTGCCGTTCGGCATACGGCGGTTCAAATCAACTTCAACATGTGCCTTTCAGCAT
>CACWYF010000202.1 GCA_902765035.1 uncultured Eubacteriales bacterium | reverse complement strand
TTTCTGAAGAAGTCGTGGTACCTGCGGCTCATTCCGGTGAGACCCTTGTGAGTGTATGTCATCAGGACAGCGGGTGTGTCGAAGTCTTCACCCGGTCGGACGGCATAGCTGAACTGCCTGTCGTTGATGCCCATCACAAGACGGCACTGGTCGTACTGGTCCAGCTCCACTTCCGCAACGAAGCTGCCCGAGTACATCAGTGCAAAACCATAGCATGAGCCGTAGTCCTCATTGGCCTCGCTCTCTGCGAGTGCGACGAACGGATTCTGCTGGTGTGAGGAGATGCCTCGTCCGCTGCGTACCTTGTGAACATGGTGGGTCAGAGGCTGGCGCTCTACCTGGCGCTCCTGACCGTATCTTCCCGGAAGGGAAATGAGGTGCATGCCGCTCCCGTTCAGGTAGTCCATGCATACGGACATTATCCTCTTGAGATGAACGGTCTCTGTACCGGCGTTATGTACTCTTGCCGCACGCATTATGATATCTGCTTCCTCAAAGACGGAGTAGAGCAGCGTTACCTGTATATGTGTGATGCTGTCCTCAATGACCAGCTCTAGTGTATCGACTGTGTCATTCTCAGTCGCGAAAGGGACAGGGAGCCCTTCCAGTGTGAACAGTCCCTTGTATATAGAGTGGGAGCGGTATCTTCCGTTGAAAGAGAAGCTCCCGTCTGAATTCTGTACTTCAATAGAGCTGATGCGGAAATCGCCCTGCTGCTGAGTGGTGAACTCCTGTGGCTGCGCATCCAGTGAGAAGGTGCGCTCCTTAAGTGAATCATACGGATTGCCCGAGAATCCGCGGTCGTAGCGGCGGATCAGATATGAAAGGTCATCATCCCTGATCGTCGCACCGTAATACAGGTGGTTCACATAATCAAGATTGCCTATCTTGAGCTGATAGGTCGTCTTCGCAGTATGAAGTGAAAAGGTCTTCTTTTCTTTATTGAAAATGATTGCCATTGCATTATCTCCGTCATTCAGAAATAGTATGTATACGCACCTTGTATATTAGAGCATCGCGGCGGATTCTCATATAGACAGATGTGAGATAATATTGTCTAAATTACACAAGTCTGACAATTTCATCGATCACACCTTCAAGGCGCCCGTCTGTGAAGCCGAAATCCATCGCCTTGTAGCTCCATGCTGCCCGTCCGATGCCGTGCTTATCGAATACTGAGCAGATCATGCGGTACCACTCAAGTGTATCCTCAGGTGATGCGAGGTCTATGACACCGAACTCACCGCAGTACAGCGGAACGTTTCTTTCCTTTGCGATCTGAACCGCTTCGGCTATCAGTTTTTCGAAGAATTCAGGTCCGAATTTCTTATCGCGGTCAAAGTCACCGAGACTTACGAAGTAGTGCTGGAGTTGCTCTTTCGCTCTCTCTTCATACTCGCCGTAAGTCATGTCTATAGGCATGCGGAACGATGTATCCATGCTGCCGATCCAGTATGCGCCCTGATGTGTGAAAATGAGCGGCTCATAGCAGTGAAAGTTGTAAATGATATTCTCATCACATGGCGGGTCAAGGTCCTTCATGGCTTCGATGCTGTTATTGTAGTATCCGCCGATGAGGATCTTTATATCGCCTGAAATGCTCCTGATGCGGCGAATGCATTCAGCCGCGATCTCATTCCACTTATCGCTGTATTCCCTGTCCGTTACTTCATTCAGAAGCTCAAACGCGACACGGTCTGAATACTTTCCGAACCTGAGAGCGAACTGATCCCACAGACGGAAGAATCTCTCCTGATACGCCTCATTTTCAAAGAACCCTGACTCCTCCTCGCCGTCGTCAAAGCTGAATCCGTAAGTCTTGTGAAGGTCGAGGACCATATTGAGCCCGTATTCTCCGCACCAGTCTATGACCTGCTGTATCCTGTCAAAACCGTCCGGGAAATAGCTGCCTTCGGCATCTTCGACAAGATCATAATCGACCGGAAGGCGGAGGTGGTCAAAGCCCCATTTGCTGATGCGGGCGATGTCTTCTTTTCCTATGAAAGAATCGTAGTGCTCCTTAGTGTGTTCGCACTGCGAGAACCAGCCGCCGAGGTTGATTCCGTGCATATATCCGTTTATTGATTTCATGTGTTATCTCCTTATATCATGCTGCGGAACACAGCGCCCTGATAGTTAACGCTGTCTGATGTTTTCAAAGTTTCTATTTGCTATAATACCAATTAAAGCACCTTCGGCAAAGTAGGTTTGCCGAAGATTAACGGTACAAAAAATTGATTTTTGCTATACAGGTATTGTGAGACATGGGAGACAAAATGAAATACAGAAAAGACAGATACGGAAATGAGATATCGCAGCTCGGATACGGCTGCATGAGATTCACGAAAAAGGGTGCAGGCATCGATTATGACAAGGCTGAGAAGGAAGTTCTCCTGGCGATAGAGAAGGGCGTCAACTATTTTGACACTGCCTACATCTATTCCGGAAGCGAGGAATGCCTCGGCAGGATACTCGATGAGAATAACTGCCGTGACAAGGTGAACATCGCGACCAAGCTGCCTCAGTACATGCTGAGATCCATGAAGGCGATAGAGAAGACTTTTGCAGAGGAGCTCAGCCGTCTTAGAACTGATCATGTCGATTATTATCTGATGCACATGTTCACGGACTATTCCGAGTGGGAGAAGCTGAAGGCTCTCGGCATAGAGCAGTGGATAGCTGACCGCAAGGCTGACGGCAGCATCAGGAACATCGGATTCTCATATCACGGTAACACGGACAGCTTTATTAAGATACTCAACGCATATGACTGGGATTTCTGTCAGGTGCAGTACAACTATCTCGATGAGCACAGCCAGGCCGGAAGAAGAGGTCTTCAGCCCTGCGGCTATGGCATCTTTTGAGGGCAAGCCGTTTACAGATGACCATCCCCCGGTGCTTTTAAACCCTGACAACGTGGCGGCGTACGAAAAGGGTCACGTTCAGAATGTACGGCGGGGAACTGGCGAATGGTCGGATTTCCTTGTTGCTGACATCCATGTACATGATGCGGCAACGATACAGGCAATCAGGAACGGCAAACGTCAGATTTCCTGCGGGTACGAAGTGGAGTACGAGGAAAGCCCGGACGGAAAACTGACACAGCGGAAAATCAGAGGCAACCATGTTGCGCTCGTCCCGGAAGGGCGTGCCGGGGAGCGGGCGGCAATCATGGATAACTCAATAAAAAAGAGGACGGTCAACCCGTCAGAAAGGAACAAGAAGCCAATGAGCAAGAAAAACACTTTCCTGCACTTTTTCGGACTGGCGGCAAACGGCAGGACTGACGAGGAAATCCGTCAGATGGCAGAAGATGCCGCCCCGGTTTTTGACGAGGATACAGCCCCGGAGAAGGAACCCGAGGGCGAACCCGTCCCGGAAGAGGATGCAAAGCCGT
>CACWYF010000201.1 GCA_902765035.1 uncultured Eubacteriales bacterium | reverse complement strand
TAGGATACGACCCGCTCGATCCGGCGATCTGCACGACCATGATGACTACGACTATCGCTTTGCCCACATCTCCGAAGGAGATAGTCAAAGCGTAGATCAGCATCACGAATACAAGGCTCGTAACTGCGGCCGAGAACCACATGAGCCACGGGTGCACAGGCTGGCAGTCAAGCAGGAAGATATCACCTGCAACTATTACAGCCGCCTGCAGCTGCCCTATCACGAAGAACAGGATAAACCTTCCGAAGAAGTACTGCGCCTCTCTGAGGCCCGGAAATTTCTTCCTGTCCACGTTGGTCTTGAGGATGGATACGAGTATTACGCCGCCTACCCACACCGCCAGTACCGAATAGAATGGCGCCATGGCCGCACCGTACGAGGCGACCTGATATATCTCCTCTGTATGCACGTCGACAAGCGAGGAGAAGAATTTGCCGTAGAGGTCAGAGTCACCACCAAGAAGATCCAGCAGCATGTCGACCCTGTCATCCTCTTCTGCAGCCTCCACCTGGTCGATGATGGTGCCCAGCCTGTCGCTCGCTGAGCGGAATACCTGCTGCAGCTGCAGCAGAGACTTGTCCATGCTGTCGACAGTCTCCCCTGTCGCATCCAGAACAGGATCCACATCATCGAGCATGCCTGAAACGCTCACGATGAACGGTCCCAGCATGTCGATCGTCTTGTTCATGTTGTCGATGATTATGTCGAAAGCCGGCTTGAGAGTGTCCTTGTACAGGGTACGCATGGCATCTATCGCACCGAGCACCTCCTGCACCTTGTCAGGGAACTCTTCCAGCTGAGTCTCTATCTCCTGAAGCATCCTTAGCATCTGGTCGATGGTCACGATGGCCGTGTCCGCACCGCTCATGCTGCCGTCCTCAGGAAGCATTCCCCGCAGTTCCTCGAGCCTTGCACGAACATCCGCGATCTGTGTTTTCGCAGCCTCTCTCTCCTCCGGGGTCACCGGATTGACACCCTGAAGGGCCGTCAGCACCTTCTCCAGTTTGTCAAGGCTCTTGTCCAGCTCAGTGAGCCTGCCGTCCACCGTCTTCTTAAGAGTGTTGACTGTACTCTGAGCGTTCCTGAGGTCCTTCTGCGCATTGGCAGCATCCCTCTTGCCGCTCGCCCTGTTTGCATTCAGATTCCTCTGGGCGTTATTCAGCGACTTCTGCACCGCGGCACTGTTGCCAACGAAGGAATCTATCGCCCTGTCATACGAGTCAAGTGTGCTCCTGTACTGCTTGAGCTGGTCTATGACCGAGTCAGCCGTGTCCACTCCGTCCGCCTCCAGCTCATCCGAGACATTCTCTGCCTCGCCGTAGACGACGCTGAATACCGTCTCAAGGTACTTCGTGTTGATGTTCTCCTGCAGCGTGGAAGCCGCAGTCTCTGTGATCTTGCTTGCGACTGCGTTCTTCTTGGCATTCTCGTAATATGTGAGAGGCGCCTTGTCATCCAGAAGAGCCTGCTCGAAGTGGTACATGTTGTATGTAAAATTATCTTCGAATATTATCGCAGCATAGTACTTTCCAGAGCGTACTCCTGCGATCGCCTCGTCAGGCGTGTCCGGAAACTGCCAGCCGATGCTGGTGCTCTCGTGCAGCTCATCGAAGACCTCATCGGTCATGTTGATGTGCCTGCCGTTATAGTCGATCCCCGGGTCGTTGGAGGCTACTGCTATCTGAATGTTGCCGGTATTGACATATGGGTTGGTATTGGCATATATATTCACCCACGCATAAAGAGCCGGGAGCACACTTATTGCGACGATTATCGCCATTGCAAAGAAGTGCTTCGATACCGACTTCACATCATTCGCGAATATCCTGAATACACTGCCCAAGAAACGAGCCTCCTCTCTGGTTTCTCTGATATACTTCGCAGAAAAACGGCTCTTGGCCGTTTTCTGACCGCAGGTCATAATCTGTATAATTATATAATTTCTTCCCCTCACTCTCAAGCACCATGTGCATAGGTGCATGCTTTTTCTTACGTCCATAGCACAAAAGGGGGTATTCAAAATATCTGTAGGACAAAGAATCTTGTGGTCGAATCTGTAGGAATGCCATTTTAAGACTTTGAATCTGTAGGTCGAATCTGTAGGAATTTATGTTTTTTTGAATAATAAGAGGAGGATCGTCTGCTTATGCAGATTGTCCTCCTCCACTCTTTTCTTTAAGCTATTGATGGGCATCAACACTTAAGAAAGGAGTTTTTAACATGCACAATAATATCACAGATATGCTTGGCTTCAAAGACAGGGACATAAAGGTCAATGTCTCTAAGTCAAGCCCTTCTTCTATTGAGATCACGATCAGTAAGATCTGCAGGCCCAGATACTGTACCATCTGTAACCATCGTATGTACTCACGAGGCCCGTATACCAGGACTCTCAATCATCCCATTCTTCAGGACGGGCGCACTATCACTATTAAGCTCAGACAGCGAAGATGGAAGTGCACGAATCCCGTCTGTCAGCATTTCGAGACCGAACAATTCAGCTTCATTGAGCGGTATAAGCACAATACGAACATGACAGATTTTATGATCGTTGAGGATTTCCGCAAGGCGTCCCGCACCGCTGCGGAGATCGCAGCGCGTCGCAATGTGTCGGATACATATGCGATCTACACGTTTGCCCGTTATGATGTCAAAATGGCAAGGTATATGACGATAGTGGATTATGAGGAAGCTCTTTTCAAAATCGACCCGGTGTTCAAAATTCTTCGGGATCTCAAAGAGATCTACATCCGTTTCAACAACCGTTACGTTGGCAAGCCTAAAGAAGCAGCCAATGGTCTTCGCGGTGTCATTGAATAATACCGAAAGTCCGACCAACGCATCTTCTACAAGTATATCGCCAACACTCTCGAAGAGTATTTCGACCCTATCGTTAACTCTTTTATCGTTGTAGAAAAATACAGAAAAGATCGAAAGATAGCTAATGAGCTCCGCTGCCTCCCGGACGAACTTAAGATCCAGTATTTGAAAGACTGTAAGTGGTAAACCACTGGTGTGATTCACAGCAAGTTCAGAAACTGGGATAATACTTGAGTACAACTAATCTTGCTAATGCTGTGTCAAGTAGTTTTTTGAAAGGCAAGCGATAAATAGGCGTAATCAAATATATCCCCGCAGTTGCGGATTGCTCAGAAAAGTATAATAATGAGTCAGGATCTATCTATACAGCTCCATAGCTCGAGCGTAGTAAATCCTGAGAAATTTGTTTACACCTGCCATTTTGGCAACGTTGTACGGTTTCCCTTCCTGTTCTTTTTTCATCATGAAAAGGTATACAGGATCGTCTTGGGGTTTTGTCAGTTTAAGGGCCTGCATAACCTCAAAACAAGCCTTTCTGAGAGCCGGATTGCCACGTTTGGATATGTGACGATTCCGGCTTTCAAACTGT
>CACWYF010000200.1 GCA_902765035.1 uncultured Eubacteriales bacterium | reverse complement strand
GGCAGGTGCTGACTGTAAATGATGGACAGACGCGGACCTTCGATAATATACCTGCCGGAACATATACTGTGACGGAAGACAAGGACGGTGCGGCTTTTTCTGACTACGAGCTCGATGTAAAGTACAGCCTGGATAATAAGACTTCTCATGATGTAACTCAGGCTGAAAGCACAGCGACTGATGCAGCAGAAGGAACGGCATCAACGACCGGCGCTTCAGAGGGCTATACTTTCACGATCCACAAAGATGGGGAAGCGGATGTAACTATAGCCAATACCTATAACTACCTGTATACACCGGTGAAGTTGACCAAGACTGTCACGGGAAACATGGGCAGCAAGACTCTGTTCTTCGGATTCGATGTGTATCTGACGGATGCTGAAGGCCACCCGATCGTTATTGAGGGCAGGACAAACAATGATGGCAAGCTGATCGGTTCCATTAACCTGAAGCATGGACAAGACACAACCATCGACAAGCTTCCTAAAGGAGCCAGAATCAGGATCGTCGAACACAATGTCCATTATGACACTCATGTAGACGGCCGGATAGGGATTGACGGAACTGAGCCAGAAATTCCGCTGGATGCAAAGACAAGCCATATCGATACAGGTGATGATACGACATACACGTATGAATTTACGATCCCTGAAGAGGGAGCTACCGTTGATTTCTACAATGACTACAATGTGGAGCAGTCAGTGGTACTCAACAAGGTCGGTTACAATAATATCGACGAAAGCCAGGTCCCTCTGGCAGGAGCGACTTTCAAGGTCTACAAGGACAAGGAAAAGACGAAACCTGTCAAGTTTGACGACAAGGAGGAACTTATTTCAGACGCTAATGGTCTTCTCTACAGCGGAAAGATTGGTGTTGGTACTTATTACCTGGATGAGACTAAGGTTCCGGACGGATACCTTACTCCAGAGGGAATGCTTGTCCTGAAGGTAGATGAGAATGGTGTTACGCTCGGCACTACTACGACTATCGGGCAGCCTGGTCTGAATGACTGGATCACTGAGACGGTTGAAACGGTCGGCGGAGAGGATACCGGTAAAGAGGAGACGGTGTACACTGTAACGATCAGGAACACGGCTGGTGCGGTCCTTCCTTCGACAGGTGGGATGGGCACTAGAGTGATCTACACCGCAGGTGCTTTGCTCCTGGTAATATCCGGGGTCTTGCGAGCGGTACTGAAGGTGCTCGCGATGAAGGCATAAAAAGGCATAAAGACCAGAAAAATGTACGATTATGGACAAAAAAGTCAATAAGTCTATTGCATTATTACTCTAAACAGTATATTGTATTACCACATTTCGCAGGGCGGTAATTCCGCCCTGCGAAATGCGGATTCCTTTTTAGGAATAAGGCATGCATAAGGGCTTTTCGTATCCATTCGGCCCGGAGTGTGCCTTTTTCTTTTGTGATTTTTCTGTATTTTCTGCGATATGTACAAGGTCATCACGTCCCCGGTGACACGCTAGATGATCGGAATCTTGATCTTCAGGTCGGACATCGGGTATGCGGAGCAGGCGTGGAACCAGCCGAGCTCCTTGTCCATGGCTCTGCGGCCGTCGCTTATAGGCGAGACGAAGATGTCGCCTGCGAGGAGCTGGGATCTGCAGTATCCGCACTCGCCGCCTCTGCAGTGGGTGTCGATAGGGATGCCTGCTCTCTCGAGTGCTACGGCTACAGGTTCATCTGCTGCTGCGTCGATGATATCCTCATGGATGCCGCGCATTACGCTAATCTTATAGGTCTTGCCGACTTCGTCCATAGGGAATCCCGGGATCAGTTTGACGCCCGGCTGTGCGGCGGCATCGTGTCTGAATCTTCTCAGAGGAACATTCATCTCCTTCATGATTTTCTCTACCATGAAGTACATTACCGGTGGTCCGCAGAAGAAGAATGACGGGCCCTGTGACGGGTCAGTATCCGCGGTCATGCCGCCGAACCTGGCAGCATACTTCTCTATGATCTCTTTTGTGACAAAGCCCTTTTCGCCTTCCCATTCGTCATCGTCGGACATTACGTGTACGACGTGGATTTTCTCAGGGCAGGCCTTCTCAGCTGCTGCGAGCTCGTCGCCGCAGACGATATCCTTGTGGTTGACCGAGCCGTAGAGGATGGTCAGGTCAATATCCAGCTTGCCGTGTGCGATCTCCTTGGCCATCGAGACAAAAGGCGTGATGCCTGATCCGCCTGCGATACCGATGATGTGATCGGAGTCACGCAGAGGTTCATACAGGAACTGTCCGAACGGAAGGGCTGCCGTAATGGTCGAGCCGACCTTGACGTTCTTGAGGAACCAGTCAGGTACAAGGTAAGGCACGTTGCTTCTGATTGTGATCTCGAAGAACGGGTCTTCCTGTCTTGCTTCATAAGGTGCTGAAGAGATCGAGTACGCTCTGGTCAGAACGCTTTCGCCGATCTTCAGATAGAAGTTGGCATACTGGCCGCTCTGGAATACGGGCACATGTCCGTTGACAGGGCTGAACCTGTAAGTCTTTGAAGTAGGGGATGCGTCCCTTATTTCTGTTACGGTGAACTCCTGCTTTCCAGGGTGGAGTGCATCTGCGAGCTCTCTTATAGGGTCCTTAGGATCCGGTGTGGTGGAGCCGCTTGCGATGAGCTCCTGACGCATTTTGGTGACGCGGGAAGCGCCGCCGATATCTTTAAGAAATCCTTTTACTTTCATCGCTGCGCCTCCTTTCGGGTGTAGTCATCGATGACTGCCTTGGCGGCGGCGCGGCCGTTGGTAACGGCCGGACCCATGCCGTTTCCGCTAATGGCATGGGCTCCCGCGAACTCGAGCCCGTCGATGAAGTGATCGTCTTCCTTCATCTGCAGACGTGCGATCGCGTGGTCATCTATGCTGTGTGAATAACCGTAAATGCTGCCTTTCCATGCGCCTACATAGTGGGCGACGGTGACCGGTGTCGATACTTCGATCTCTACGATGTGGTCATGGATGTTGATACCGCTGACACGCTCGTACTCATCGATCATGTCCTTAGCCATTTTGCGCTTGAAATCGTAGTAGTCCTCTTCCTTGAGGTCGAGGAAGCCCTGTACGAGCGGCAGGTTGGTGATCGAGAACTGGCACATCCCCTCAGGCGTAGCGCCCGGGTTGGCAAGGTCGAGGCAGATGGAGGTCAGATACTTGTAAGGACCAAGCGTTTTGCCCTGTTCCCATATCTTATCCGTATCCATGGTCTCGCCTGCGGAGAAGAGGTTGTAGTCCTTGATCCCCAGGTTCTCAGGTGTGTCATCGAGCACCATCATTACGGATGCTGTGGTGACTGAGAGCCTGCGGCCGTTGACCATTTTGATGGCGCCTTCAGGCACCTCGGACAGCGGCTCGATCATCTGAGTGTATACCTTGTTAGGATATGCACCGCAGATAACATAGTCATGGTGTCGCCTCTCTTCGTGCGCACGCCTGTTACCTTGCCGTCCTTCACCAGGATCTTCTCGACTTCCTGGCAGAACTCGATCTGAGCGCCGTTCTCCTCGGCTTTGGCCTGGAGCTTCATGCTCATCTCGTGCGAATACTTCTTAGGGACATAGCTGCCGCCTCTGAAGTAGTCTGCCATCAGGAATGCGTAGATGGTGAAAGGCAAAGTGCTCATCGGATTGCCTACATATATCCAGTACGGAGTGAGGATGTCGACGATCCTGTCAGGGAATCCGAAGGTGTCGATCACCTCGGTAGCTGTGTAGCCAGCTGTTTTGACAAAATCAGGATGCTTCATGAGCATCGCAGGCTTGCTCATCGGTGTTACGGAGAGAGTGTTCATCGAGTCATATACTCTGTTGCAGAGCTGCATGAACTCGAGCACCTTAGGACCCCAGCCCGGGAACTGAGCGTCGATCTCGTTCGCCATGGTCTCGAATCCGGAGTGCAGGGTGATATCTATATTCCTGGAAGGCTCTACGAACCTGTATGCTTCAGGGACCTTGAGCCAGTCGATATCCACACCGCATTCATCGAAGAAAGTGCCGACCTTGAGGCGGTCGCTCTTGTCTCCGATGCTCATCATCTCGTGGAGAGTAGCTTCGATCTCGATCCCGTTGCGGACATAGCTTGTGGCCAGACCGCCCGGGAGATTGTGCTTCTCCAGAATGAGGATGTCGTTGATGCCCACCTGATGGATGTGCGGCACGGTGTTCTTGTTGAGTCTTACAACACCTGAGGTCTCTCCTCCGTTGATGCTGAACGTGGGGCGATCGTCGAGCATAAGGAAGTGGCGGAACTGGTCGGAGTAGCCCAACTGACGGTCGGTATAAACGCCGTAGTTTGTGGTGACCACCACGTCATGGATGTTGTGGTACAGGTTGGTGTTGAGGTTCACCTTGACGCTGGCGGGGTCGAAGAAGCTTACGAGGCGCACGTCGTAGTCGTAGAACTCGGAGTTGTCGTATGTGTTGCCCTTCACGCCGTAGTTGATGTGGTCGTTGCTGCTCAGGAGGTCTTCCTTAGAGATGTAAACCACGGGGTCGTCGGCGAGGCTCCAGCATCCCTTGCCGAGGTCACCTTCGGTGTTGCCCTTGCGTATGAGCTCTGGCGTCATTGACACGCCACCCTCGCCGTTGGAGGTGTAGCCTGAGATGACTCCCGAGAGGTTGATGGTGGCGTCGAGGCCGAGGTCTATCTTTCCGGGAATTACCTCTCTCTGCACCGGCTCGTCATCGCCGCACCATCCGATGATGGCTGATGCGATGTTTACTGCCATGCCGCCTATAGAGAAGACTGGTGCTGCGCCCTTTATGCCCTTTG